>URUZ01000428.1 GCA_900551225.1 uncultured Clostridium sp. | reverse complement strand
TGTATCCCAGAACCCCCTACCGGTCTTGGCGTTGGAAAACTGTGTGATTACGGTATTACCTACCACCAGGCCGGTGTCCCCGGACTCCGGGTAGCTGCCCTGGGACAGTGGGATACTCTGCTCCAGGTACTGTCTGCTGACCCCCATCAGGGTCATATATTCCGCCTGGTATGCCCCCTGCTTCATCAGCACATTAATGCTCAGAACCGGCGACACTCCATCCACATATTTCAGCCTGGCAAACTGGCTAATCACATCATCTGTGATGTATTTTGGTTCTGTCTTGCTGTTGGAACCGCCGCCTGATAATGCCACCGCATAGCCGCCGCCTCCGTACATGGAGTCTGAGCGCACCTCAATGGTGGTCAGGCTGCCCCATGAGGCGATCTGCTCCATGGTCAGCTCATTTAAACCGATTCCCAGGGAGACCATGACCACAATGGAAGCCGTGCCGATGATCACCCCCAGAACCGTAAGCGCTGTCCGGAGTTTTCTCCGCCTCAGGTTGTTGACACTCATAATCAGGAGATCATGAAATCTCATCGTCTATTTCCTCTTCTCTTGCCGCCTTGCGCTTCTTCCTGACTTTATATACGGCGATTCCGCCGCCGGTCACCAGCACGGCCGCCGCCGCGATGCCGATCACGCCGTACTTCTTCCACAGGGAGGGTTCCTCCTCCATCTCAAAGTCGCCCATGTTCCCGGCCATCATGTCTCCCATGGCCATATCGTCCATCTCCTCCGTCACCATCAGGGTCATCTGCTTCTCCACCGGCTCGGCAGGTGTTCCGTTTTCGTCCTCATATGCAATGGATATGGTGATTGTCCCGTCATCCTCGGTGGGCGCCTGGCCGGTCAGCATGGCGTCCACATTGCCCGTTTCACCGGGCTTGATATTGCCCACATAGGCGTCCATGGGCTTGATCGAATCCCCGGAAAATGTGACGGTCACATTATAAAGAATTACCTTGCCGGTGTTGTTGATTCCGAACATTACGTTGGACTCAGAACCCACGGAAATGTTGTCCGGCATCACCTCAATGGTGCTGGTGCTCAGGCGGGCGTACTGCTTCACCGGAATGTCCACAATGATGCTCTCCTCCGCATTCTTGTATTCCGGGCTGTCGTACTTCTCCTTCACGGTGATGGCGTAGGATCTCTGGTCCACTCCGGCTCTGGCGGTAAATTTCGTCCGCACCTCCGTGGTCTCCCCGGGGCTTAAGCTGTTGACAACCAATGAGGAGGAACCTGACTCCGTGGTGAACACCGCGCTGTCGGACACCTTCTCCGATTCCAGGTTGAAGAGGATGTTGGATGCCGGCACACTGGTGGATGCGTTCTTCATGTTCAGAACCAGCTCAAACTCACTCCCCGCATAGATATCCTTGGGGATCGTATAATAGCTGTCCACTGTCAGACGCGCTCTGGTGCGGTCGTTGGCATCAAAGTCCCGGAGATCGTCCTCCTTGTCCTTGGACACAATATGTACGTAGAACAGCCCTTCTTCTGTGTGAAGGTCTCCTTCCGCGCTCAGACGGAATGTGGTGGTGTATTTGATGGGATAGTAACCGGTGTAGGACCGCTTTCGGATGGCCATGCTGTAGGGCACCGACACAGTCTCCCCTCCGGTAATCCGTTCAAAGGTTCGGTCATAGTTGCCGTCATTGATCTCAAAAGGGAACTTGGTGTCATCCTCTGACATCTGCATGGAGATGGTCACATCCTGGGCCGTGATGTCCTTCTTGTTGCGGAAATTCACCGTGTAGTTCATCACATTGGGGTAGACTCCATAAGGCGTGGACTGATTTTCTCCTATGACGAAATAGTTGCCCTCCTTCTTCTCATCCTCCTCGTCATCCGTGGAGCTGGAGCTGGTGGAGATCCAGACGTTGACATAGTCGATATCCTCTCCGCCGTCCCATTCGATCAGAATGGGGATGCTGTAGTATCCCTGCAGGGCATCCCTTCTGACCTGTGCCGACAGGGAGGCGCTCTTGACGCTGCCCTCCTTGATATTGCCCACGGTCTTGGATACAAAGGTGGTCTCCATAATCTCAAAGGGATAATAATCCACCGTGTAATCGCCGGTTCCACGCTCCTCCGTCTGCTGGAAGTCATTGGTCTCAGCCAGGCGCACCTTCACTTTGTTCATGTCGCCGTCCTCGGCCCGGATGCGGAAGGATATGGTCATGGTCTTGCCCACATTCCCCTTGGGGGCCTTGGTGGTAAATATATAGTCATTGTCGCTGGCATTGGTGTTGTAGCCCAGCTTATAATCCGTAGCATAGGATGTCACCGGAGCCGCCGCCGCCAGAAACAGGGCCGCTGCCCACAGAAATAAACGCTTACTTACTCTCATTCTCATTCTCCCTTTTTATCTCTTCTGCTTCCCTGCCGCCTTCTTCAATCGCCACAATCTTGCCATCCACAATGCGGATTCTGCGGTCCGCATAGGAGGCCAGATTGTTGTCATGGGTTACCATCACCAGGGTCTGCTTCTGCTCCCGGACAATATCCTGCATCAGCCGCAGCACCTCCAGTGTGGTCTTAGAATCCAGGTTGCCCGTGGGCTCGTCGGCAAAAATGATCTGAGGGCTCACCACCAGGGCTCGGGCGATGCCAACACGCTGCTGCTGACCGCCTGACATCTGATTGGGCATGTGTTTGGCCTGTTCCGCCACGCCCACCAGCTTCAGATACCTCTGCGCCGTCTTCAGGCGCTCCTTCCTTGAAACACCCCTGAAGGACAGGGGCAGGGCGACATTTTCAATGGCATTCATGGTGCCCAGCAGGTTATAGGACTGGAAGATAAAGCCCACCCGCTGTCTGCGGAAGGTCACCAGCTGTTTCTCCGTCAGCTTCTCAATGTGCTTTCCCGCAATCTCGATCTCGCCCTTAGTGGGCTTCTCCAGGCCGGCCAGCATGTTTAGCAATGTGGACTTGCCGGAACCAGAGGTTCCCACAATGGCCACAAATTCACCTTTATATAGTTCAAAATCAACACCGTTGAGGGCATATACCTTCGTCTCCCCTACCCGGTAAATCTTGTACAGATTCTTCACCCGGATCATGGGGGTCCGTTCCTGCTGTGCTTCCATATCTATCACTCTCTTTCATGAACAGTCGTGAGGGACGTGTTCATTTTTCTTGTTTCAGTATAACACAGGGCCATGGATGGATCTCTGGGAATTTCCTTAATGTTCCTTAATAATTCCTTACACGGGCGGGGCCTTGAAAAATGCCCGGAAAACTGCCACGTGGTATTATAACATGGACCGCCCCCCAGGGGAATACTGCATTCAGAAAAATGTCAAAAACCGCTTGACTTATAAACCATTATGTGCAAGAATATGACGAGGCACAAATCAGTGCCATATCTGGCTGGACCGGCTATCGCACTGGTACGTCTACCACTATTTCCAAAAACCAAAAAACATACAAGGTAAAGGAGAAACCCATGAGACATTTACTGAACCCTCTTGACTTCTCTGTGGAAGAAATCGACGACCTTTTGGCTCTCGCCAGGGACATTGAACAGGATCTTCCCGGATATGCGCATGTCTGCGACGGCAAAAAGCTGGCCACGCTCTTCTACGAGCCCAGCACCAGAACGCGTTTAAGCTTTGAGGCAGCCATGCTGAATCTGGGCGGCAACGTTCTAGGTTTTGCTTCCGCCACTTCCAGCTCTGCTGCGAAAGGTGAGAGTGTCGCTGATACGATCCGCATGATTTCCTGTTACTCTGATATCTGTGCAATGCGCCATCCCAAAGAAGGAGCCGCTTTCGTGGCAGCTCAGAAGGCCAGCATTCCCGTGATCAACGCAGGTGACGGCGGCCACCAGCATCCCACCCAGACCCTGACAGACCTGATGACCATCCGCTCCCTCCAGGGACGTCTGGACAATCTGACCATTGGCCTGTGCGGCGACCTGAAGTTCGGACGCACCGTTCACTCTCTGATCAACGCCATGGTACGCTACCCGGGCGTCAAGTTCATCCTGATCTCCCCCGATGAGCTGCGAATTCCGGACAACATCCGCGAGGACGTGCTGAAGGCCAACAATGTTCCATTTGAAGAGGTGGGCAGCTTAGATGACGCCATCGGTTCCCTCGACATCCTTTATATGACCCGCGTACAGAAGGAGCGTTTCTTCAACGAGGAGGATTACATCCGCTTGAAGGACTGCTACATTCTGGACAAGAAAAAGATGAAATTGGCCAAGGAGAAGATGTTCGTACTCCATCCGCTCCCAAGAGTCAACGAAATCTCTGTAGAAATTGACGACGATCCAAGAGCCGCATACTTCAAGCAGGCCCAGTACGGCGTGTACGTGCGGATGGCCCTGATTATGAGATTACTGGAGGTAGAAAAGCCATGTTAAATATCAGCGGATTAAAAGAAGGCATTGTATTAGACCATATTGAAGCCGGCAAGAGCCTGGATATCTACTATCACCTCGGACTGGACAAGCTGGAGTGCCAGGTGGCCATCATCAAGAACGCCCGCAGCAACAAGATGGGCCGCAAGGACATCATCAAAATCGAGGGCGGCATGGACACTGTGGACCTGAAAATGCTTGGCTATATCGACCACAACATCACCGTGAACATTGTCCGCGGCGACAAGATCGTGGAGAAAAAGACCCTGAAGCTTCCCAAAAAGATCACCAATGTGATTCAGTGCAAGAATCCGCGCTGCATCACCTCCATCGAACAGGAGCTTCCACATATCTTCTATCTGGCCGATGAGAATACCGAAACCTACCGCTGCCAGTATTGCGAAGAGAAGTACAGCGAGTATAAATAGAAATCTATATGAAAAAAGGGCTGTGAAAAAATGGAGTCGGTTTAACTTCGTTTTTCGCGGCCTTTTTCTTTTAATGGAATGGGGGCAGAATATGCATAGGGCAATTGCACATTCCAAGTTTTTTCTGGAGTTGAGGTTTAATGGGGATTTAGGCGTGGAAGGGTACGCGGACGTTGGCTGGTGTGTTGGCCGTGAAAAGAAGGAGGTTGGGGTGGG
>URUZ01000427.1 GCA_900551225.1 uncultured Clostridium sp. | reverse complement strand
GGCTACTCCTCCGAGGAACTGTTTTCCAGCGCCGTCTACAATGCCCGCCCTGAATTGTTTTTTGAATTTTACAAAAAGGAAATGCTGCACATTGCCCCTCTTCCCACCCAGTCCGGCCCAGCTCTGGCTGCCCTTGAGAAAATGGGGAAACTTCAGTGCATTGTGGACAGTAATATCTATGAGATGAGCCAGCAGGCAGGCTGCACCCATGTGATTAATCTTCACGGCAGCATCCATGAGAACCAATGCCCCCGGTGCAAGAAGAAATATTCTATGGAATATATGATGAATGCCAGCAGGATTCCGCTGTGTGAGACCTGCAAGATCCCGGTGCGGCCCATGGTCTCCCTGTTCGGCGAACAAGTGGACAGCCAGCTGATGACGAGGACCACGGAGGAGATTGCCAAGGCTGATCTGCTGCTGGTGCTGGGAACCACCCTGAACTCCGATGTATTCCGCCATTATATCAACTATTTTGACGGAAAACGTCTGGTGATCATTCATCAGCGGGATCATTTTATGGACCACTCGGCAGATCTGGTGATTGTCAGCCAGCCCAGCCAGGCGTTAGAGGGACTGATGGAACTGTACGAGGCGGAAACCGTCTCAGAAAATGCTGGTCAATAAACGACTAAGTGCAAAAAATGCCCGGACCTACAGCATATTCACTGCTGGGTCCGGGCATTTTGTAATTAGTTCTGATACATGGGAATGATGATAGCCGCCAGGAAATAGATCAGAATCCCCTTGCCTGAAAATGCCAGGATGGCTGCGATCAGACGCACAATGGATGGATCAATGTTAAAATATTCGGCTATGCCGCCGCAGACCCCGCAGATCATTTTATTTCTATTGGAACGGTAAAGCTTCTTAGTCTCCATAATTTACTCCTCTCGTACTATAATGCCTCGTTAAAATTGATTTCAATACTTCCCACACCGCACTCCAGGTCCATGGAGCGGCCGGCCTGATTGTTGACTCTGCGCTCCACACCAAGGCTGCTGTAGCTGCTGCTGCCCACGCGGATACTTCCCACGCCGCACTCGATCTTATAATTGTAATCGGTTTCCTTGCCCACCAGGCTCAGGCTGACATCGCCAACCCCAGCTTCCACTTCCACATCTCCATTTACCTGCCCGGTGTACTGGATGCTGCCCACTCCGGCTTCCATCTCCAGCTTGCCTGTGGTAATATCCTCTGCAACACAGTAGGCTGCGCCCATGTTCAGCTCAATCTTCTCAAACACATAATCCTGTGGAACCACAATCTGTACCTTGATGTCATCCTTAAATTTCCGCTTGCTCTCCCACTTGATCTTCAGCTTCCCCTCCTCGGGATAGCACTCGGAAAGCCCGGTGGGATCTTCGATCTTCACATATATGTTGGCTGTCTGTCTGCCACGGATCAAACGGATGCTGCCTCTGTCCATCTCCACGTCCAGGCTCCTGATATCGGAAAATACCTGGTAGCCATTGTCCCTGGCCGCAGCATCCTGCTCCTCCGTGCCGGGACTGTTCTGATCCTGGGCCTGGTCAGTCTGCATGGCAAGATCCTGATCCAGGTTGTCACTGCCCCAATAGCCATTATCCCATACATCATCCCACTTATCATCCCATTTGTCGTCCCACTTGTCGTTCCATCTGTTGACCCGGCGGTTCTCACGCCAGTCCGCTGCGTCCCGCAGCCGGGAAAAAACACTGTTTCCCACATCCCCCACAGCGGCTCCGGCCACCGCGGCCAGAGACGAGATCCCCAGCCCGGACAGCGTCAGAATCAGACCTGCAATAGCGCATACTTTTATAAACTTCTTCATCGATTATCTCCTCTCCATCTGTGCAGCAGTTTATTGATCCCATCTGCAACAATCCTGAACAGAAACGGCAGAAACCTTCCATAAAACAGCAGGGACAGCGCAATTCCCAGAATGCCCAACCCCAGCAGCGTCACACCGCTTCCAAAGAACAGCAGTCCATCCCAGAAGCCCGTAAACATATATACCACCCCAGCCGGCACCAGCACCACGCCCAATATAATAAATACCAGCGTCAATATCCCCGCCATAAGCAGCAGCATAATCATCAAGCCCAGCAGCGCGCCGCAGGCGGCAATCATGCTCTCTCCGATCCCCCACAGCACAGGTGCCGCCACCAGCACCAGCACCACAATGAGCACCAGTTTCAGCGTACGGTTGGTCTTAGGCTGGGTCTGGTCCCCTCCAGAGCCGTGCTTCCCGCTGCCGGTCTGGGGAATGGGTTCCGGCAGATCATAGTGGTGGGCCACCTGATAACCCGGGTCCTTAAAACGCCCGTCCTGGTATCCGCTCTCCGTAAATTCCCCGCCGTCCTCCAGGTTCCCTTGAAGATCCGAACGGATGATCGCAGCCACCCGCTCCGGGCTTCCAAACTCCCGGACAACGGACTCCTCATTCTCAGGCCCCGCCTCGTCAAAATAGTCTCTATAATATTGGATTGCATCTTCCTTCTCATCGTCCTGGATGTCCTGCAGAAGATACTCCAGCTCCCTCATAAACTCTTCCCTGGTCATACGTTCGCCTCCTCAAATATCTGGGATATCTTTCGTGAATAACTGTTCCACTCTCCCCGGTAAAGGTTCAACTGACCCCGGCCATTCTCCGTGATCTTATAATACCGCCGGTTCCTGCCGTCAATGGCCATATCATACACTTCCAGGCAAGCTTCCTTCTGGAGCCGCCTCAGCACAGGATATAAGGTGGACTCCGATATATCAATTGCTTTTCTCACATCCTGGGTGATCTTGTATCCGTAGGTTCCTTCCTGCTCCTTGGAAACCGCCGCCAGCACGATGGCGTCCAGCAAAGCAGACCCTGTATTAAATACCATGCGATCTCTCCTGTTCTTATTTTTATAATATTATCGTTCGGACTATATTATATATTGTATAATATAGCTATACTATATACCATATAATATTGTATGTCAATAGGAGAATATACTTTTTTATTCTTATTATGGAATATATACTGAAAAAATACTCTGCAAAATCCCTGATACGGCAGGTTTTCGCAGAGTATTCGTTTAATGTTATAATTCCTTAAAGCTTTTTAGAAAGTTTTTAGGGCGGGGGCAAACTTTATTCATACTTTTTTCTTATACTGAATATAGTAAAGAAAAAGCAGTCAGAGCTTTTGGATATTAAAAGATTTACATACTAAGTCGGCGGGGTTGACAGGAAGTTGGCCTTGCCGGCTCAACCTAATTTATCTACGTTATTTAGCTTCTCCGACATCTCAATTTCCGTTTTGCTTTCAGCTTCACAATCCACCCTAAGTAATTCTACACAGGAACCAAATGGCGCGACCGCCATTATAAAGTACAGACTGCAGCTTAGATCTCAAATATTGGTGTGAGCTTTTTTTGATACAGTATCTGTGTCTGTTTGATGAGAATATTTTTACTGCTCACATTTGTGCACGGGTCCTGATCTTCAGTATCCAGGCCATAATCCCATATCCAATCGCAGTTCCCAATGTATTCATTATCACGTCATCTGTCTGGACATATCCGCGCTTTGTCTGCAACTGGCTGATCTCGATGACCATCCCGATCAAAAATCCTACACTTACACATGGCAGTAGCCGCCGCATTTGCCCAAATGCAATCGGCAGCAATATACCAAGCGGAATAAAGAGGAGGATATTTTCTACCACATATGCATCCCCCTGTACTCCGTTACCTATCGTAGCAAAAGGGATCAAATCCATACCATCACGTGCACCAGAATCTCTGGAAAAAAATGTAATCATTAATATGATCATACTATACCCTGTCAGTGCCGCCATTGGCCAGATTTTTACCGTGAATGTTTTTCCATGTTTAACAGCTTGTCGGTACAGTATTTCAAAAAACACTACCATGAGCAGGAGCAGCGCTATGCCATAGGGCAGATATATAAATACCTCTCCTATATCTTTTAGAATGCATTGAAACAGATTTGATATATAAGATTGCATTGGTTTTCTTCCTTTAAAGATCAAGATATGTTAACGGTAAAACCAGTTAACATGTGGGTACAAATGCAGACAAGCTAAAGGGCCTCATCATCCTGGACACTCAAAGGAATGGCTGACCTGCCTGCAGTGTTAGATGCTGCTGAAAGTAATTGAGGATGCCAGCATACGTTATGGCACGCCATGCATAAAAAGATGGAATGGTATGATACTGACCAACTTGGAATACCTGCTCGACTCGCAGCCCCTTGTTATGTATTGGTTGCACGTTTCTTTCGTAGTTTTGATTCCGGCTCTTCCTGGGAGAAAAATTCTTCTCCGGTAAGTTCTACGGCCGGATCGGTTATTAGTTTATGCAGCTGGATATCCCGAACTGTCCGCCGTTTCCCCCTGTTTTTAATACCTTAAGTAGCACAAAAAGAGGGGTTTTACAGTATTACCGAGGCTAGAAAGCACCGAAAATACATCGTTTCCAGGCATTGGGATTACAACTTTCCGTACTGGAAAACAAAGCTGTTCAAGACATCCTGATTGCCTTTGGTTGGTCGATATCAATGCCCAACATCAGCCAGTCGAACGCCTTTCATATGAGGTTGTGTACCTTGGAATTATTCCTTGCCCAACGGTAGTATCCCAGGCGTTTGTAGATCAGGGCAATACCGTCCAGTTCCTTCATGATTACTTTGATTCGGTCACACCTGTGGCCACAGAGCTGGAAGAGGGCGGGGATCCACCGAATTCCTAATTTTTATAGTGATAGTACCAGGCATAAGTTCGATCTTAAGGATTGTCAGGGCACCGGGCCGCCCTTGATCTCTCTGTATGTGTTTTGGCCGTCTCCGGCTCTATGTTGACGCGAACCATCCCGGCAGGATGTGAAATCCAAGACATATGCATTGTCCGACAGGAGTATGGGTTTAATGTCAAATTCCATAAAGCTTGTTTTTAGAGCTCGCGGCTTAAGTATATCCTTTTTTTTTAATTTTAGCTTGATCAAGTAGATCAACAAGTATTGGATTATTTGTAACCATACTTAAGAA
>URUZ01000426.1 GCA_900551225.1 uncultured Clostridium sp. | reverse complement strand
GCAATGATTATGAGTGCGCTGAATATAAGCGTCAGTAAACATTTGATTGATGAACATTATACCTGCGTCCTGGCCAACGAGTATTATTATAAGCTGATCGGCTACTCAAAGGCAAGATACGAGGCGCTGTTCCACAATCATCCTGATGAGTTTTTTGCCAACAACCCGGAGGGCTGGGAACTGCTGACAACCAAGGTTGAAGCTGTTCTGAAAAATAATGGGGATGGGTATGAAGCGATTGTACCCATGAAATACGAGGACGGTTCAAGCTACTGGGTCAAGCTGGTGAGCTTTTTTACAGATGAATACATAGACGGATACCGCATTTCTTACACAGTAATGACAGATGTGACAGAATTAATGAGGACAAAGAACGAACTGGAAATGCTTATGAGTGCAATGGCGGTCAGCGTCAGCAGGCACCTGATGGATGAGCATTTTACCGTTGTCTGGGCCAATGAATTCTACTACCGGCTGATTGGATACCCGAAAGAAGACTATGAGGCCAGATTCCATAACCGCTGCGATGAATATTTCAGGGATAATGAAACCGGTCTGCGGATTATTAATGAGAAACTCCAGACCATGACTCATACGGATGAGAGAAGCTATGAGGCATATCTGCCGTTAAAGATGCCGGACGGTTCCATACACTGGGTCAAAATAGTGGGCTTTCTGACAGATGAATACATAGATGGAAAACAGATTGCCTACACCACAATGATTGATGTCACCGACCTGATGCAGACCCAGAAGGAGCGCAGCATCGCTTATGAGAATATTCCGGGATTCATAGTCAGGCACCGCATCCTGCCCCAGGGGATTGTGATGCTTGATGCCAGCGAGCGGATTAAGGATATTTTTGACGTTAATATGGAGGAGATCACCGCCATTGACCCCCTTGAGGAGATCTCCGAGGAGAGCCGGGAGCTGATCATCAGCCATCTTCCTGGCTTGAGAAGAGGGGAGCCCCTGGAGGCGACTGTACGCCTCAAGGACAAATACGGCCGTGACCGGTGGTTCCACATCAACAGCACCTGCGTTGATACCATATCGGATGACCCTGTGTACCTGTCCATGTTTATAGATATTACGGATATTACCGAATTGAGGGAACTTCAGCGCAAGCTGGAAGAGCGGACCGACATGCTCAACAGCGCCCTGGAAGCGGCGAAATATGCGAACGAGGCAAAGTCTGACTTCCTTTCCCGCATGAGCCATGATATCCGTACGCCCATGAACGTCATCACCGGAATGGCTGAAATCGCAGACGCCCATATCGGGAATCAGGACCGTGTGAAGGATTGTCTGAAGAAGATCCGTCTATCCAGCCATCATCTTCTGGGTCTGATTAACGATGTGCTTGATATGTCCAAAATTGAAAACGGTAATTTTACAATCAACATGGCCCCAGTGTGCCTGCCGGATGAGGTGCAGGAGGTTATCATGATTGTGCTGCCGGGTATCCGCAAAATGAACCAGAGATTTGATGTATATCTGGAAGGAACGGGCTGGGAGAACTTCAGCAGTGATGCGCTCCGCCTTCGCCAGATTCTTCTGAACCTCCTTTCCAATGCTTCAAAATTCACGCCCAAGGGCGGAAGGATTGTCTTGAAAATAAAGGTGCAGGAAACAGAGACCGCCAATAAAGCCATGATCTGCTTTACCGTGACTGACAACGGGATTGGTATGAGTCCGAAATATCTGGAGCAGATTTTTGAACCCTTTACCCGTGAAAAGGACAGCCGCATCGACCAAATCGAGGGGAGCGGGCTGGGGATGGCGATTACGAAGCGTCTGATTGACCTGCTGGGAGGAACCATAACAGTCAGAAGCCGTCTGAGCGCGGGAACTGTGTTCGATGTCTCACTGCCCATGGAGGTTCTGGCCGGTTCAGCGGAGCAGCAGAAAGATTTCAGGGGATTACATGTCCTTCTGATAGACGATGACCCCGTACAGCAGGAGTGCGGCGGCAGTCTGCTCCGTTCTATGGGGATGGAAGTGGAATGCACGGATTTTGAGGAGGCGGAAATACGTTTCCTGACTCAATGGCGGGCTGAGGATTACGGTATTATCATTTTGGGTTTAAGCCTGTCTGAAGCTGAACTTATGGAGAAAACAGAAACTATCTGCAGGGAGATTCAGGGCAGAGTGCCGCTGATTATATCTGCCTATGATGTAAGCGGAGTAAAAGAAAAAGCGCTGTCATGGGGCGTCTGCGGATATGTGGATAAACCGTTATGGCGCTCTGAGGTGACTGGCTGTATGAGCCGGTGCCGGATCGGGGAGGAAGTGACGCGGCCGGAGAGGGAAACAGAACCGCCGGAGAAAGAACCATTGGACTTCACCGGAAGCAGGGTCCTTCTCGTGGAGGATAATGAGCTTAACCGTGAGATTGCCCTGGAACTGCTCTGCGGTTTTGGAATGATACTGGAAGTTGCTGTCAACGGCAGGGAGGCCCTTAAATGTTTTGAGGAGAGTCTGCCGGGATACTATTCTTTGATTCTCATGGATATCCAGATGCCTGTGATGAACGGATATGAGGCGGCCCGCGCCATCCGTTCCCTTTCAAGGGAGGACGCAAATACGGTTCCTATCCTGGCAATGACTGCGGACGCCTTTGTTGAGGATATAGAGAACACAAAGGCCGCCGGTATGAACGGACATTTGGCAAAGCCTTTGGATTTTAAACTACTTGTGCGTGAGATGGGGCAATATCTGCGCAGATAGCGGATAAGAAGAGGAATACGACATGGCTGAATTTATAGAGGAACTGGATGGAATGAATGAACTCATATATATGTCGGATATAGATACATATGAGCTTCTGTATATGAATACTTGCGGGCTGAAGCAGTTTGGCCTCAAAAGCAGGCAGGAAATCTCCGGCAGGAAGTGTTATGAAGTGCTGCAGGGGCTTGAATCGCCATGCTCTTTCTGTACCAACAGCAAGCTGAGCAGGGATGAATTCTATGAATGGCAGACTCGGAACACACTTACCCAGCATCAGTATCTGTTGAAGGACAAGCTGATTACTTATCAGGGCAGGGATGTGCGAATGGAGATTGCCATGGATATCACCAAATATCTGTCCCAGGAGCATCAGATCAAGGTTTTGTTCGAAAATGAACAAATTGCCATGGAGTGTGCCCGCGCATTGCAGGATACACGGGATGACGGACAGGCAATCGAACAGGCGCTGGAGATTCTTGGGAAAAAGCTGAAGGGGGACCGCACCTACATTTTTGAAATACATGATCTGCTGATGGATAATACTTACGAATGGTGCGCACCTGCAATTGTGCCGCAAAAAGAGCAGCTGCAGGGCATTCCGCAGGAGATCTGCCATCACTGGATCGAGGCCTTTGCGCAGAGAAAACCATACATCATCATTGATTTGGAAGAGCACGCTGAGAAGGAGCCTGCGGAGTATGAGCGACTTAAGCCCCAGGGCATAGATTCCCTGATTACGGTGCCGCTGTTTGATCAGGACCAACTGATTGGTTATATGGGGATTGATAACCCTCCATATGAAAACGGCAGTAATATCATCGAGATTCTGCAGATACTGGCATATTTTATCCAGGCGGTATTAATCCGTATGCGCACCAATGAAAGGCTGCGCAAAAAGACTTATATGGATGAATTGACCGGTGCAAGAAACCAGAATGCCTATCTGCATGAGATAGAATTGCTCAATGCCCAGAGCCAGCGCGACAAGCGGTATGAAGAAAGCGTTGGAATGGGAGCTGTTTTTGTGGATGCAAATGGCCTGAAGGAGATAAATGATACTGTCGGCCATGAGTCAGGAGATAAGCTCCTGATCCACATTGCGCAGAAAATCATGAAGTTTTTCCCTGCGATGCAGGTGTACCGCATCGGTGGTGATGAATTTGTGGTTTTGTCCAACCATGTTGAAGAGAATGCGTTCCTGCAGGAGGCGGCAAAGTTACGGGACAGCTTATGTGAACACGAGGCCGGGCAGGGCGATCAAGCCGCTGTGGGGGCCTGTTGGTCCCGTGACGCCGTTTATGTAGAAGAAATTGTAAACAAGGCCGAATCAGAGATGTATGAGTCAAAAAAACAGTATTATAAAAAAAGGCGGAGGAAGGGACGCTCCTCCTCTGAAAATCCTGATATGCTGGATACCTATACGACCCTTCTGTTTAAGGACTCGGATGTGGTATTGGAAGCGACAAAGCTGCTGCATTTGATTGTGGAACAATGGAACGAGGAACAGCTGAGGGTAATGCTGGATGATGAATTTATCTTGTTTGAAGAAGAATATCAAAAGGTCTTTCGCGGCAGGGAGGCAATCGCATTCTTGAAAAAACAGCAGGAGGGAAACGAGGGGCAGAAATTACGTGATATGCAGTTTTTCCGTAAGCGCATTGTCAGGGGAGTCAGCATTTTGAGCTGTTATGGACAGCTGGATGGAAAAAACAAAGAGGGAAAAACCTGCAGCATCCCGGTGGATGCAACCCTGATGCTGGTACAGAAAAACAGACGTATTAAATGCCTGTATATGCATAGCACAAATATTGGTATGCACAAAGACTATGATGAATATGTCCAGAGAAACACCAATAATCCGCCAATGAACCCAAAGGATGTCTTGAATTCATACAATCTCCTGATCAATGCCTTTGAGCTGCTGATGCAAAAATATAGCAATGTGTACTTTGTCAACATAAAAGCGGATTTTTATATAACGCTCAGATCGGAGAATAAGTTCCAAACCCTGGTTGGCACGTCGGGAAACTTCACCTGTATTAACGTAAACTATGCGGAACAGTACATGGATGAAATAAATAAAATCAAATACCACAATTTCACCAGCAGAAAAAATCTACTGGACAATTTGGAAAACGGACGCCAGTTCATATCAATGACTTTCTTTGTGGATAAAGATAGTGACAAAAAAGGCAGGGAGGTTGAGGTGGATATCTGGCTGGGGGTTCTGTCGGGGGAGGCTGCCTGTGTTTTTGCTTTCAAAAATATTACTGAAAACCCAAAATCCATTGAGTTTATAGAAACGGATAATCTGACCGGCTTAGCAAGCTATGAGAAATT
>URUZ01000425.1 GCA_900551225.1 uncultured Clostridium sp. | reverse complement strand
ATATCGGCTGGGGACCGGAATTCCGCCTTTGGCACGACCGGTATTTCGGCAGCAGCCGTTCCCTGGTGACTGCCACCAGTATATCCATTCTCACAGGATTTTTGGAGACCGTGGATTATTGGACCATCATGCCATATACCACGGCCAGAGGACTGAAAGAGCAGTACCCTGTACGGATACTGCCCTTAGATCCCGCGCCTCCCAAGCGCACGGTGTATATGCTGACCCATCAGACGCCGTCCCGGCTGTCCGAGGAAAATACCAGGATTTTTACAGGATATTTAGATGAATATCTGCGCGGACTCTAGCGTGTGGATGAAAATTGCTTTTCGCCAGCCGTTCGCCACACTTTGTGGGAGATTTAATTCCAATGAGGAAGGCGGGGCGGGCTGTCCCATTTCCGGACAGCCCCGCCCCGCTCTGCTACAGATTCATCGCCGTCTCATAAGCCGCCCAGATTGCATCCATTATGTTGGTGGGCTGCTTCGCATCTCCGATCAGGTGTACATGTTCCCCTTTTATTTTTTCATAGAGATCATTTTCCGGTGTATATCCGATGGATACAACAATATGATCCGCCGGAATCTCATGTTTCACTTTCATTCCCTGGACTCCCAAGGCAAACATGCGCTTTGCCCTGCCCGCCGCGTTGGGATAGTTCTTCTCTGTCTCAATTACCGTTGCCACTCCATCCTGATAGCGTTCCACCACGGCATTTTTGATCACATTTACCTTGTAGTAATCTAAAAGCTCCATCAGCATATTGTAGTTGGCTGCCGACAGGCCGAAGGCATTTAAGATGGTCTCAGCCGTCTCCACAATGGTGACCTTCTTCCCTTCCTTGCCCAGCATGTATGCAATCTCACAGCCGGTCAGGCCTCCGCCCACGATCAGGACATTATCGCCTTCAATCTTCTCCCGTTTCAGCGTCTCGATGGCATAGGTCACATTGGGGGAATCAAAGCCGGGCGTGGAGAGTGTTCTCTCCCTGGCGCCGGTGGCCGCGAATATCTCATCGTATCCGGCCGTCATATCTGCCGTCACCCTGGAGTTCATATGTACTCTCACCGGCAGCTCTGCCATCTGCTTCTCATACCAGGCCAGCAGCCTCTTGTCATCCTCCTTGAACTCCGGGGAGGCAGCCGCTACGAACACTCCGCCCAGCCGGTCCGACTGCTCATATAAGTCCACCTCATGTCCGCGCAGTGCGCACACTCTGGCGGCCTCCATGCCGCCCAGGCCTCCGCCGATCACCAGCACCTTTTTCTTTGTCTCTGCGGGCTTCAGCCGATAGCTCTCCTCCCGTCCGCAAGCAGGATTGACCGCGCAGCTGATATCCTTTCCCTGGAAAATACGGCCCAAACAGCCCTGATGGCAGCAGATGCAGGGCCGCACATCATCCAGCCTTCCCTCATAGAACTTGTTGCCAAGCTCCGGGTCCGCAAGCAGGGGCCTTCCCATGCCCATGATGTCGATCTGTCCGCCCCCGATGGCCTCCTCCGCCAGATCCGGGTCGTCGAACTTCCCTGCGCATACCACGGGGATGGAGACAGCCTTCTTCACCTCCGCCACGTCCTTTAAATTGCAGGCCTTCGGCATATAGACCGGTGGATGGGGCCAGAACCAGGAATCATAGCTGCCGTTGTCGCAGTCCAGCATATCATAGCCGTATTCCTCCAGCAGCTTGGCCACGGCAATGCCCTCTGCCAGATCCCTTCCCTTCTCCTCGAACTCCTCGCCGGGCAGCGCCCCGCGGTTAAAGTCCTTTACATAGCTGCGCACGCTGTAGCGGATGGATACAGGGAAATCCCTGCCGCATTTCGCCTTGATTGCCTCCACGATCTCTCTTGGGAAACGCAGCCTGTTTTCCAGACATCCGCCGTACTCATCCGTCCGCTTATTGTAGAATCCGATGGCAAACTGATCCAGCAGATATCCCTCGTGGACTGCGTGGATTTCCACACCGTCACCGCCCGCCTGTTTTACCAGATAAGAGGCCTGGGCAAAATTCTCCACGTACTGTTTGATCTCTTCCTTTGTGATGCCGCGGTTCTTCACCGTGGGGTCCCACACGTTCTGGATGGGCGCAGGCGCGGGCAGCATATTCCAATCTGCCTGGCTTGTCAGATGGGCCGCCCTCCCCGTCATAGCCGTAAACTGGACGAAAACTTTTGCCCCATAGGCATGGACACCGTCTGCCAGATACTTCATGGCCTCCACATACTCCTCAGGAAAATTGACCGGATTCCTGGCCGGCAGCGGAATAATCGGAACCACGCCTGTGACGATCAGCCCGGTCCCGCCCTTGGCGCGCTCAATATAATAATCAGAGCCGTCCTTGGTGTAAGCCCCCGTCCTCTGGTCCAGCAGGCGGGGAGAAAATACGCCCATGGGCATCAGTGCAATACGGTTGGGCAGTTCCACGCCCCCGACCTTAATCGGAGAAAATAAATGTTTGTACTTCGTTGACATAGATAACTCCTTTCCTATCCTTATTGGTTAGTTAAAATTATAACATAGCCCGCGGGAACACGCCATAGTAACAGAATACAATTCGCCGAATCATATTTTGTCAAATGTGCACAAACTTCTTGGAAAGCTATTGTCAAGGGTCGGAAATACGTGCTATTCTATTACTGCGGCAGATCTTCGCTTTAATCACTGCCAGCAAAAACAGAGCATTTTATAAGAGGACAGATATTATGAAGCCACAGACCAGCCGTCAGAAACAGGCAATCGCAACAAAACAGAAAATCTTCTCCTGCGCAGTCTCCCTGTTTGCGCAGAAATCATATGAAAATGTAACCGTACAGGATATCTGCGCCTACGCGGAGGTATCGGTGGGCGCATTTTATCATCATTTTAAAAGCAAGGATAATATTCTGGATGAAGGCTACCGGATCTTTGACGAGCAGTCCGAGGAGGCGTGGAACCACGGACACCCGGATTCCCCCATTGAGGCCATCCATTTTCTCATATCAGGGCAGGCCCAGTCCATGGAGAATATGGGACCGTCCGCGGCCCTGCAGTATTTCAAAAACCAGCTGACCAGCAGTGAAAAATACATCTTGAATCCGGACCGTTTTTTTTACAAAACCATCTGCCAAACGGTAGAGGACGGCATATCCGGCGGAGCGCTTTCAGGCGATCCGGTTGTGATTACGGAAGATATTCTGGGAATCGCCAGGGGAATCATCTATGACTGGTGCCTTCACGAAGGGTCTTACAATCTGTCCCAGCGGTCCCAAAGGGGCGTGGATATGGTTATAAAATATTATGGGAGCTGATCAACGGAAATGTCCGCCGACCAGCCCCCAATCTGAAGGTTAAAGTTATATATATTTGACCATAATATATTCTTCGTCATTCTCATCAATGGCCGCAAAGCCCAGGTTCCGGTACATGTTCACCGCATAGTTGGCCTTCTGGACAGCCAGGGAGGCACGTGCATAGCCCTTGCATTTCAGCAGCGCCAGCATTTCCCTCATCAGCGCGGTCCCTATCCCCATTCCCCGGTATTCCGGGCTGAGGGAGACTGCAAAAGACGGTGTTTCTTCTTCCACATGGCCATAGTCATCCATGATACGCACCCACACAGCACCTATGATTTTCATATCTGACTCAGCAGCCAGCGCCCAGTCGTTCTTATCCTCCCCGAAGTGATCCACATAGATACGAAGTTCAGGTTCTTGAATGATGGTCCTAGGCGGAGGTTTGACCCCCTCCGGCACGAATATCGCTTCATATAAGAAGTCTTTCAGCAGCGGATATTCTGATTTTCTGAGTTCCCGTATGATATAGTCCATCTGCGCCCCCGCCATTTACAATCCGATATACCCCTTAATCAGCTCCAGTGTGTGTTCCATCCCCTTCACATGGGTCCTCTCCATGTGGTGGGAAGCCTGGACACCCTGGCCGATCAGCGCACAGCGGATGTTGGCGCCGCCCTTGATGGCCGCTGCCCCGTCGGAGCCATAGTGGCGGAACACGTCCACCGCGTAATCCAGGCCCCGCTCCCTGGCTATCTCTATGAGCCGGGTGGTCATGCCATAGTCGAAGGGCCCCTGGGAATCCTTGGCCACAATGGACACCCTGTCCTCCCTGCCGTCCAGGTCATCGCCCACGGCGCCCATGTCCACCACCAGCATCTCAGGAATATCACCGGGCATGTAGCTGGCGCCGAAGCCCACCTCCTCAAAATTGGTGATCATGATCAGAAGGTTCTGGCATGGTTTCAGGTCCTTCTCCTTCATCTCCTTCAGCAATGTGAACAGCACGGCCACGCTGGCCTTGTCATCCAGATGGCGGGAGCGGATGAAGCCGTTGCTCAGCAGCTCGAACCTGGGGTCCCAGGAGATGAAGTCGCCGTTCTGGATTCCCAAGGCCTTCACATCCTCCTTGGAGTACACCATCTCATCCAGGCGGATCACCATGTTTTCCTCCGCCCGTTTTAACTCCCTGGCATCGTCAAACACATGGACCGACGGGGATTTGGTCAGCGCGGTTCCACGGTATGATTTCCCATCCCTGGTGTGGACAGTGCAGTATTCCCCCTCCACGCTCTCCATGGTGTAGCCGCCCACCGGCACAATCCGCAGGGTACCGTCCCCGCTGATGGAGCGCACCACCGCTCCCAGCGTGTCCCCGTGGGCCGCCAGACACAGATTCCCGCCGCTGCGCCCCTCAACATGGATCATCACTGCGCCCCGGTTGGTGCGGGTCACCTCATATCCCATCTCCCTGGCATCCGCGGCCAGCACTTCCATCAGACGGTCTGTATAGCCCGAAGGACTGGGTATATTTACAATTTTCTCCAAATATTCTGTCATAAATGTATGCATATCTGTATCTCCTCTTTTCCCCTTAACATTCGTACTTTATTATATCGTACAAGTACGGATTTGAACACATTAAAGTTTTAAATATTTTCTGTATATATTATGGGGAACTTTTGCATTTTTCTTTACCTTTCTTCTTAATATCACCACCAATATACCTGTTTTTACGAAAAATAAGGCTGCCATCTGATCATGGCCGCCTTATTTATTGCATTTTCTGGTCAAACAGGTATAATTAAATAT
>URUZ01000424.1 GCA_900551225.1 uncultured Clostridium sp. | reverse complement strand
CCGTTAACAGCCATCCGGCAAGGAGGAGATCTATGATTCAGACAATCGCGGACCTGCATGTCCACACCAATGCCTCCCAGCATGCCTACAGCACTTTGTATGAAAATGTTCTCGCTGCAGCAAAATGCGGACTGAAGATGATCGCCAATACAGATCACGGCCCCGCCCTTCCGGACTCACCCCATATCTGGAAGATTTCCAAGCAGTACAAGCTGCCCGACAGCGCCGAAGGGGTACGGATCTTAAGAGGGGCAGAGGCAAATATCGTGGATTTTAACGGAGGGCTGGATATTCCGGATGAAATCCTGTCACAGCTGGAGTGGGTGATCGCTTCCCTCCATACCTATGTTATAGAACCAGGCACCTTTGACCAGCATACGGCCTGCTGGATTGAAATTGCCGAAAATCCCAGGGTGGACCTGATCGGGCACTGTGAAGATCTGCGCTATGACTTTGATCACCGGGCGGTTGTGTCCGCTCTGAGGGATAACCAAAAGATACTGGAGGTCAACAACAACTCCTTTCTCAGGAGAGCCGGGTCCCTGGATAACCTGCGCAGCATTTTAAAGCTGTGCATCCAGTACCAGGTTCCGGTGGCGGTGAACTCAGACGCCCATTTCTGTTCAGATGTAGGCAGGCACGGGCCGGCCCTTAAATTCCTGGAAGAGATGGACTTTCCCGTACAGCTGGTGGTAAATGGGACGGGAGAAGCATTGGATTATTACCTGAAACAATACCGGGGAAGGCAGTTAAATTAAAAATTTCTAAAAATCGCGGTTGTCAAGTAAAAAGTCTTGACAACCGTATTTCTTTCGTGTATGATAACACAGGTGATCGAAATGGAAAAGATTGTGGAACAAGGTCTGTTATATGATTTTTACGGAGAACTGCTGACTGACCACCAGCGGCGGATATACGAGGACGTGGTGTTTAATGACCTGTCGTCCAGCGAGATTGCGCGGGAACAGGGGATCAGCCGTCAGGGCGTCCATGATCTGATCAAACGATGTGACAAGCTGTTGGAAGATTATGAGGCCAAGCTTCATCTGGTGGCCAAATTTGTGAAGATCCGCGAGACGGTGGAGGAGATCCAGCGCCAGGCGGATGAATATATGGAAACAAGAGAGTTGGAACGGATTGAACAGATCCGGAGACTGTCAGGAGAGATTACCAGCGCCCTTTAGGCGTGTGGCAGGAGGTTGCCGAATGGCTTTTGAAAGCTTAACAGATAAATTACAGAATGTATTCAAGGGTCTGCGAAGCAAGGGTAAGCTGTCCGAGGCGGAGGTCAAGGCCGCTTTAAAGGAAGTGAAGATGGCCCTGCTGGAGGCGGACGTCAGCTTCAAGGTGGTAAAGCAGTTTATCAATTCCATCCAGGAGCAGGCTGTAGGCGCAGAGGTGTACGGCAAGCTGGACGCCGGCCAGACAGTGATTAAGATCGTAAACGAGGAACTGGTTAAACTGATGGGTTCCGAGACCACGGAAGTGGCATTAAGGCCCAGCAATGAGATTTCGGTTATCATGATGACCGGACTTCAGGGCGCGGGTAAGACCACCACCACGGCCAAGCTGGCAGCCCAGTTAAAGGGCAAAAAGGGGCGCAAGCCTTTGCTGGTGGCATGTGACGTGTACCGTCCCGCGGCCATCAAACAGCTGCAGGTCAACGGTGAAAAAGTTGGAATCCCGGTATTTGCCATGGGAGATAAGCACAAGCCGGTGGACATTGCCAAGGCGGCCATGGAGCACGCGGCCAAGAACGGCATGAACCTGGTGATCCTGGATACCGCAGGACGCCTCCACATCGATGAGACCATGATGGACGAACTGGTGGAGATCAAGGATCAGGTGGAAGTAGGCCAGACCATTCTGGTGGTTGACGCTATGACAGGTCAGGATGCGGTCAACGTATCCGAAACCTTTAACGATAAAATTGGAATCGACGGTGTTGTCCTCACCAAGCTGGACGGCGACACCCGAGGCGGTGCGGCCCTCTCTATCAGGGCAGTCACCGGCAAGCCCATTCTGTATGTTGGTATGGGTGAGAAGCTTACCGATCTGGAACAGTTCTATCCGGACCGCATGGCTTCCAGAATTCTGGGCATGGGCGACATCATGGGCCTGATCGAGAAGGCTACGGCTGAGATCGATGAAGAGCAGGCCAGGGAGATGAGCCAGAAGCTTCGCAAAGCAGAATTCGACTACAACGATTTCCTGACCCAGATGCAGCAGATCAAGAAGATCGGCGGTATGGGCAGTATCCTCTCCATGCTTCCGGGCGTGGGGAACCAGCTTTCCGGCGTGGATATGGACGAAGGTGAAAAGTCCATGAAACGCGTGGAATCCATCATCCTCTCCATGACAAAAGAGGAGAGGGCTAATCCGAACCTGATCAACCCCTCCAGAAAACAGCGAATCGCAAGAGGCGCAGGCGTGGAGATCAGCGAGGTAAACCGTCTGGTGAAACAGTTTGACCAGATGAAGAAGATGATGAAGCAGATGCCGGGCATGATGGGCGGCGGCAAGAAGCGGGGCGGTATGGGCGGACTGGGCGGCCTCATGGGCGGCGGAAAGTTCAAGATGCCATTTTAAATGCTAGTCAAACAGGAATTCCTGTGTGTCTAATAGAGAACACGTTCCCTGGCCCAGGCCATGGGGAACAAAAAGTGAAGGAGGTGAAATGACATGGCAGTAAAGATGAGACTCAAAAGAATGGGACAGAAAAAGGCTCCTTTCTATAGAATTGTAGTTGCTGATTCCAGATCCCCGAGAGATGGAAAGTTCATCGAAGAAGTTGGATACTATGATCCCACCAGGGAGCCCAGCGTAATCAAGTTCGACGAGGAAGCTACTAAGAAGTGGTTAACAACAGGTGCTCAGCCAACCGAAACAGTAGGCAAACTTTTAAAGATCGCCGGCATTCAGTAATCATGCATATGAGGTGAAAAATATGAAAGAGTTAGTTGAAGTGATTGCGAAAGCATTGGTTGACTGTCCCGATGAGGTTGTGGTGACGGAATCCATGAAGGGTGAGGACATCCTGATTGAGCTGAAGGTAGCCACCGCCGATATGGGTAAAGTGATTGGCAAACAGGGCAGAATTGCGAAAGCAATTCGTTCTGTAGTCAAAGCGGCTGCATCGAAGGAAGACAAAAAAGTAATTGTCGAAATTCAGTAACGATGAACCGCGCGCTTAGCGGGCGATTCACCGCGTACGAAATACCGCCAACCTAGAGCAATCTGAGACTGCTCTGGGGCTGGCGGTTTGCTTTATAGAAAGGTACAAAAACTGATGGAAGATATGCTGAGGGTAGGCGTAATCGCATCCACCCATGGAGTCCGCGGGGAGGTCAAGGTATTCCCCACCACGGACGATGCGGAGCGCTTCAAAATGTTGAAGCAGGTGACGCTTGACACAGGAAAAGAACAGATACCGCTGGAAATCGAACATGTGAAATTCTTTAAAAACATGGTCATCCTGAAATTCAAAGGATATGACAGCATCAACGATATCGAGAAATATAAATCCAAGGACCTACTGATCCCCAGAGGCCAGGCAGTGGAGCTGGAGGAAGATGAATACTTCGTAGCTGACCTGATCGGACTCAATGTGGTGACCGATGAGGGCGAAGCTCTGGGGACTTTAAAGGATGTGCTGGAGACAGGCGCCAATGATGTGTACATTGTGGCCCATCCGGACGGCAAAGAACTTCTGCTGCCGGCAATTGGAGACTGCATTTTAGATGTGGATCTTGAGGAGAGCAGGATGACTGTTCATATCATGGACGGCCTGCTGGACCTGTGAGCCGCGAGTACGGTCTGACCGGCCGGTACAGCCTGCTTCAGGGAAGCTATTACGGAGCCAACTGCGCGGTGATCGGATACGCCTCGGTGTTTCTGCTGGACAAGGGGATAACCCCCTCCGGCGTAGGCGCTCTGATCGCTGTCAGCAATGTGCTGGCCGTTATCTGCCAGCCACTGGTGGCCGGATTCGCGGACCGCTCCCGTACTGTCAGCTTAAAACAGATTATAGGAATCATCGGAATTGCAGGGGTGTGTTTATCCCTGCTTCTTGGCATATCGGAAAACAAGCTGTCCGTAGCTGTCTGGATGCTGCTGTGTCTGATCACCAGCCTCCTGATGCCCCTGGTAAATGCTGTCAGCGTATACTTTACCAATCAGGACAGGTTCATCAATTTCGGTGTTGCCAGAGGTCTGGGTTCCCTGACTTACGCGGCGGCTTCCTATGGCCTGGGCTATCTAACCGGGAAAATGGGCGCCTTGGGGATTCCCCTGGCTGCGCTGGCCGCATATGCGCTGATTCTGACCGGCATCAGCCTGTTCCGTATCCGGCCGGCCTGTGAGAGCGCGGCGGCTGGGGAGTGCGTGGCGGCCGGTGAGCCCACGGTAACCAGGGAACCCACGGCAGTCCGGCAGCCCGGCTTCCTCTTCAGATATCCCCGCTTTTTCGTTAAAATGGCGGCTGTTGTGGCACTGTTTGCATTTCACAACATCACCAGTACATATCTGATCCGGATGATGGAGCGCTTTGGCGGAGGCAGTGAGGATATGGGTACGGCCCTGGCCATTGCGGCTATCTGCGAACTGCCCACCATGCTGCTGTACTCCAGGATATCCCGCAGATACCGGGCCGAGGGGCTGCTGGCAGTATCAGCCGTCTGTTTCTTCATCAAGTCCGTGCTGCTCCTGACAGCGTCCAGCATTTCAGTGATTTATTTAAGCCAGATGTTCCAGGCCTTTTCCTTTGCGCTGTTTATTCCCGCGTCAGTGCAGTACACCAATGAGGTGATGGCCGGCGCAGACAAGATCCGCGGCCAGGCGCTGGTCACCTGCGCCATCACCTTGGGAAGCGTCGTGGGCAACCTCACCGGAGGCCTTGCGCTGGACTGGGCGGGTATTCCCGCCATGCTGCTGCTGAGCTGCGGCTTTGCCCTGACGGGAGCGGTTATTATGTTGTGCACGACCCTGAAGAAATGACTGTATCCCGGAGAAAATTACGGGATACAGTCATTTTTGTCTGACATTGTTAAAAATTACTTAAAGTTTTATGACGTTCACTGGAAATATATTGCATTAAACTGTAAAAT
>URUZ01000423.1 GCA_900551225.1 uncultured Clostridium sp. | reverse complement strand
GTTGGGCTCATAAAAATCCGGATATACAGGTTGGGGCAGGCCAGGCTCAGCACGGTCCAGAATGCGCTGAAGAAGGCGGTTGTATAGAGCGCATACCGGAGTGTCTCTTTGATCCTGGCGCCGCGGCCCGCCCCGTAGTTTGTGGAGATAATGGGCTGTGACGCCTGACCCACGCTGTAGGCACAGCATTGCACAAAGGTACTCACATTGATAATCGGGCCGTAGATTGCCAGCGCATTTGTTCCCAGGTATCTCATAATCTGCCGGTTGAAAAGCACGGTCAGGATTCCCATCGCAACATCCAAAAAAAATGTTGAAAACCCGGTAACTGTAATGGCCCGGAATTTGTTCCATATATCTGTCGGGCGCACAAGCGCCAGCGTATTTTTGCTGCTGATAAAATGCGTCATCATCACAATAAAGGAGATGACAGAACCTGCGGCAGTCGCTAATCCTGCGCCGAAAATCCCCATATCAAAGACGAATACAAATATATAATCACCGAGAATGTTAAAAATACCTCCGCTCAGTACGCCAATGGTGGCAAGCCCCGGATTCTTATCATTTCTCAAAAAAGCAGCCAGCATTTGATTGAACAAGAACAGGGGGAACACTGCTTTGACCGGACGCATGTATTCCTGCGCCAAGGGAAGCAGCGTGCTGTCCGCTCCGAAGAACACCAGGATTGGCTTATCCAGAAAAAGTACGGCCCCCCATGCCATCAATGATAAAATGATTGAGCCAATCACCGAGACAGTAAAATATTCATTTTCATCCCCAGCCCTGCCGTAACCGCCCCCACGTTTTGTACTGAAAATCACAGATCCGCCGATTCCCATCAGCAGCCCCAGACTGTAAATCATATTCCAGACAGGGGCCACCACTGCCAGCGCCGCGGTACCGCTGGGGCCTTGATACTGACCCACCATAGCCATATCCACAATCGAGTAAATGGAAGTGATCATCGCGCTGCCGAACGCTGCCGACAGATACTTAAGGTACATTGTTTTGATATTTCCGTTTAGAAAATCCATCTTTCATTCCTCCTAATCACACTAAAAAAGCCGGATAAGGAACAGACATTTCAGTCTGTGCCTTATCCGGCCAATCATGTTCTAAACAATCCGCCCTCCGACTATGCGGCCTATCATAGCAGGTAACGTCAAAAATGTCAACCCCAAATATTCTCACTCTTCCCCACTCACTCTTCCCCAGCTTCATAATAATCGGATAACACCCGGACAGCAATCTCCCTGGCCCTGTCGCTGGACACCTCCATGCCGTCGGTCCGCCCAAGGTACACACAGAAATACATAACCCTGCCCTGGGCCTCTGCGAATCCGGTGTACCAGGAGTCCACTGTTATTCCGTCTGTTTTTCCCATTCCGGTTTTCCCATAAATTGTAAATGGAAGTTCTTCCCAGCCGGTTAACTTCATCACCGCCTTCAGCTGTTCCAGGGTCTGCGCCTGGTACCGGGAGCTTTCGCCGAATATGCGGTCCATCACATTCACCTGCTCCATGGCGGATATCTTCAGGGAGGATTCGACCCAGAACCCCCGCAGCGCCATTTTTCCGTTGTTGGTATTGATCAGCCCTTCCCAGTCGGAGATGTCGCAGTTTCCATATTCCAGCCTGTCCAGCTCCTTCTGCACAGTCTCCGGCCCAAGCTCGTCAATCACATCCCTGAAATACCAGATACAGGAGGTCCGGAAGGCATCCTCAAAACCAATATTCCGGTTCCAATCCTCATTCCAGAAATGTTCCCCGCTCCATGTGCGGACCGAGTCCCCGGCCGGGATCACTCCTGATTCCAGTCCCACCAGAGATGAGACAATCTTAAAAGTGGAACAGGGTGAACGGCGCGTGTCAGCCAGTTCCCGGTTGTACACCGCATATTCCCCGGCTGCGGGGTCAAACACCACCGCCGCTCCGTTTAAACCCTCAAAATATTCGCTCCAGTCCACCTCGGATACGGTTGGGGCTGCAGGAGGTGATGTGTATGTAGTTTCCTCAGCGGACGGTTCCGTTGGTTCATCCGTAATATCCAGCTGCGGCTGCGATTGCGCCTGTGACTGTGTTTGTACCTCCATCTCCGCCCCATTTTCCCCTTTCTGATAACAACCGCTGACGGCTAATGACAGCATGGCCAGCAGACACAGCAAACCTATTTTATGGGTATGTTTTCTGATCAAAATCTTGGTCCTCACTTTTTCTCTGCGCCTTCCCAAGCGCCTGCAATATTGACAGCGGCACCGCCATTTTATCACAGTCTGCCGCCCAATTCCACAGGAATATAAAACACCTGGCCGTCCCTGACCCGCTTCCCGGCCCTGGCTGCATTTTTATCGCTGAGAATCTTCCCCTGATCAAACAGGCTTCCTGCCTGGCTCCTTGTGATTTTCAACTGATCCGCAAACAGCACATCCGCCCGGAGGCGGACCGCCCCTGCCAGTTTAATCTCCACTTCCAGTAAATGTTCATCAGCACAAATCATCTCGGTTTCAAGAATATCTAGTTTATAGCCCTGCCGGGGCTCCACTGTCTCCGCCCCATTTTGGGCAAACAGCTCCCGGCTGGTTCCGTATTTTTCCGCAAGGCTCCTGTCATTGCAGAGGAAGCCCTGATACTCCTCCCTGCCCAGGGATTCAGGGGACACCCGCTCATATACAGTCATATTCCAGGTGCTCTTACAGATGCTGCAGCTGTAGATCAGCCACACGTCCAGCAGACGGCCATTGCCGTTGACCCTGAATTTCCCGCTGTTTTCAAAGGCTGTTTTCCGCCCGCATTTGGGACATCTCCGCCGGACCCCGGGGAGCTGGTTTTGCGCGATGATCCACCGGACTCTCTTTTGGTTGCTCATAATATATTTCCTCCTGAGCAACTGTACCACGGTACAAGGCTGAAGCCTACCTCATACACAAGTCTGTAACAACGCCGCGCACAACGATGAACCGCATGCCCTGCCGCGATTAGCCGTCCACAATAAATGCCTTCAGGGCAGCTCACCCTATTGGGATAAGCTGCCCTGAATCTCTGCTTTTTTCTCCTGAAGAACAATTCTCTGGATACTCTTTTCCGAGAGATAATACTCCCCGGCCAGATCTCTCACGCTGGTGCCCGAGCGGTAATTCCTGTATATCTCCAGGTTCCTGCTCCGAAGCTCCTGGCGGACATTGGAGATTTCGCCCCAGTTCTTTCTGTTCTCCTGCTTTCTGGGAATGTACACATATTCCCCGTCCACATATCTCTGTATCAGTTCCACCAGCTCCTCCGGCAGAACCTCATTTGCTTTCTGATAGCGCATCGCTGCCTCCCAAACATTTTAATTGTCCGGAATAGCAAAGGCTATACAATTACTTTTCTATTTTCACTGCATAAGCCCATGCTATGCAGTCAGAATATATTTCATCATTAACAAACCAGATTCCCCTCCTTACCCTATGCCGCGTTGTCCGCGCAAATGTATCATAACACACTATGGGCAGATTGGGTACCTGAAATTAAGACAGAAGTAAACTTGAGGTGGCCGGCTGCAGCCGAACCCATGGGCTATTTAACTTCAATCACAATATCTCCGCTGTCACACCTGACTTTCACCACATTGTCTGTATCCACAGTGTATTTAAAGCTTCTCGTGTCATCCTTCCCAATGGTTATATCCGGGAATCCGGGTACTTTAATGATGCCATACTCTGTTTCCAGATCCAGCTTGTACGCCTCCAGGGGTTCCGCCAGACCCAGATTAACCATTCCGTATTCACTGGAAATGCTGACATCATCTGCTTCCAGATTATCTGCCCTGAAAGCACCGCTGCCCATATACGCCTTCAGGCGTCCGCCTTTATATCCCTCTAAACGGACATCTCCATAATCATCCCGAATCTCCATGGACTCTGCGCTGATACTGCCCATATTTATGCTGCCGTCATCATTTTTCAAACTGACAGATGTAAAATATTGGTCGGCCGGCACATACAAAGTTACATAACAGGGATAGGTTTCTGTGCCAAATCCGCTGATTGAGAAGAAATTAAATCCCATAAATCCGCTGGGCGCCCCCTCCTTAAACCGCAGCTTCTGATTCTTCACCTCCAGAACAGGCTTTGGGTTCCCTCCGTAAAGCTGGTATTCAATATAATACCCATCTGAAGGCAGGATCTCCAGATCCGCATAGTTGATATCAATATCAATTGCTGTAAATCCATCCAGCTTCATTTTCTCCTGCACATAAGGTCTTGATGAGTCGTTCTCCCGCGCCGAATGTATGCCTGTGCCGTTGATATAAAAACCAGGGCGTCCTCCCAGGACCAGTCCGGCAATCAGCAGAACCATCCCTGCTCCGATACAGCAGAATGATACAATCCACAGCTTCTTTTTATTTTTCATGCCTTTTCCCCTTTCCGGCTATGGTCCCAAAGAGCCTTGTCATTAAATTCAGGAAACACCTTATCAGCCAGGCGCAGCCCTTCACAATCCATATTCCCACGCCCACCGCAATCAGGCTCATGCCAATATTCGCCAGGCCGTCTACCGGCGCTGTGAACAGCAGCCATATACTTCCGCCTAAAAGCGGAATCACCGATACAATCAGAGCCAGTGCAGTGAGGAACAACGCCGCCAGCAGCGAGCAGATCACCAGCACAAACGCCAGTGCCAGTATCCCCCCTGCCAGCGCCAGGGGCAGCCCGATGGGAGCCGCAAAGACAGCCAGTATGCCGACCCAGACCGCGGAGGCACCGCGTTTCACACTTTTGCTGGACTTCCCGGCATTTTGCACAGCCAGCTCCCTGATAATCTGGTCGGTCGCTGCCTCGGGCGTCCCCAGGTCCTCAATGGCCTGCTGCTCCTGTTCCGGTCCCGCCTCCTCAAAATACTCCTCAAAATATTCCATCGCCCTGTCAAAATCTTCTTTGGGAAGCCTGCGAAGATGATGACGCATTTGTTTCATATATTCATTCCTGTCCACGGTCCATCTTCCTTTCTATGATTTGATCGATCTCATTCTTATATTGATTCCATTCATTCACCAGCTCCTGATAACGTTCCCTGCCCGTTTCCGTCATACGGTAATACCGGCGGTTACGCCCCTGAAACTGTTCATCATAGGCTGTCACACAATGAC
>URUZ01000422.1 GCA_900551225.1 uncultured Clostridium sp. | reverse complement strand
GGATATAAGGTAGTGAGGCAGTAGGCAGGGATTACCGGGGCATCGGTTAATCTTATGGGAGGCGTTCCCACAGGAGAAATCGTGTGCCGGTATTTTTGCGCCCATTTTCAGATGTCATGAATTGTATGTGGAAATGTCATGAACGGGCCGGCGGAGGACTGCCTAGGGAGGTATAATAAGTATGGGGAGGCGTATCTGATATGAAAAACTTTGAGACAACTGGAACAGTGGATGAATCAGTGCTGGCGGAGCTGAAATGGCAGATGGTTCCGGACAAGCAGAAAAAGTTAAAAATTGCGCTGAGCGCACTGCTGTTTGTTTTGGGAATTTTATATTTTCTTTATCCCAAGTGGTATCTGGCCGGGTCGGCCCTGATTGTGCTGGCAGTGGTTTCCGTGGCCGAACTTCTGTTCCTGCCAAGGCGGTACATAAAGATGAATCTGGCCAATATGCGGGAATCCAGCGGCTGTGAGGCATACCTGTACACCACATATTTTGAGGAGGATGGAATCCGGCTGTTCAACCTCACCAACAGCGGTCAGGCAAAATATCTCTATTCCAACATTGTCAAAGTGGTAGAGACGCAGCGTATTCTGGCTTTGGCAACGAAGCAGAATCAGTTTGTGATGGCATTTAAAGAGGGGCTGGAGCCTGGGGAGAAGGAGGAGCTGTTAGATCTGCTGAGAGAAAAGTGCAGGAAACTTAAGGTTGTAAAGGTGAGATAAATGAAAAGCGGCAGCCGGAGTAACTGTTCCGGCGCCGCTTTCTTCACAGATCTATTGGGCTTTATATTCCGTTCCGTTCACTGAGATAGAAGCCACATCGTCCATTCTGATGATCCGGCCGAACTCCCCGGCAGTAACCACCTTGCCGTCCGGGTTGCGCTGTCCATAGGTATTGGTCACCAGAGGGCCGGTCATGGGGTCGGCTCCAAGCACAACACCGCCTCCGCCGGATATAGTCTCCCCATCGCCCGCGTCAAAGGACATGGGGGACATCAGTTCTTCAATGCTTCCATCCTTGAAGGTCACAATCACCATGGGGGACGGAAGGCCGCCGGAGGCCTGCTTCTCATTGCCTATTATAAGGACGCCCAAGGGGGACAGCTGAACCGTCTCTATTGTCAGGTTGCCGTCAATGTCCTGGTTGACCTGGAACTCCCGCGCTGCGGCCGCGCCCTCCACCGTGCTCTCAATGGTCAGGCTGTTTAATGCCTCGGGGAGGGAGATATCCATATTCCAGCCGCTGCAGTCGATGAGAGAATCCAGTTGCAGATGGTAAAAACGCTTATCCCCGGAAGCAAATTCAGGCAGTTCATTACATGCATAGGAGATGGTGTGCTCAGACTCTGCGGACGCGGAGGAAGCCGGCGAGAGATCCACGCTGAACAGATCCAGGGGGTCTGTCTTGGCGGCCTGCTTAGCGGCATCCTTGGTCAGGGTTTGCAAAGATACGATCAGATTGATCTTATAGCCGTCAGTCAGCATGCTCTCCAGGGCCATCCGGCTGCCGGAATCCTCCGCGGTGAGTCCCGGGGCGGAGATGTTCTGTTCCACATTATCAGTCGTGCTGCCAAAGATTGAGCGGAAGTAGCTCATTCCCCCAGCCATGGCAAATACAGTTGTGGCGAACATACATAAAATGGCTGCGATTAACAATATTTTTCCGGTTTTCTTGCCCATATAACCTCTTTTCCCGGCCTGCGGGGCCGCTGTTTGTTCCGCGTGCAGTTTTTGGAATACCATGTCTTCGATCCGTTTGTTTGAGGGCTTTAAGTCTGTCATATTTTCCACGTCCATTGTCTCATAGAATCTTGGGTCCAGATGGGAACACAGGTCACTGATGTGGTTTTTCTTACTCATACTGATACCCCCTCTCTTGAAAAATGCTTCTCAGGCGTTTGCGGCACCGATGCAGCTTGGTCTTAGTGGTAGCCGGATTCAGGGTCAGCCGCCGGCTGATGGCATCAATGTGCTCTCCCAGAAAATAAAACCGGATGAAGATCTCACGGTCCGGCTCACCGAAACCGTCCACCGCCTGGTTGATGATCTCCGACTGTTCCCGCCGTATGGTCAGCTCGTCCGGGCTGCTGCCGGAGCCGGGTGTGACGATCTCTTCGTCAAATGCCAGCGGCGCCTCCTTGATCCTGCGCAGCCTGCTGATGGCGGCATTGCGGGTAACCTGTGCCAGGTACGGCTTCAGCGGCCGGTCCGGCAGTAATCCGTCACTGTGGTTCCATATGGATAAGAACACGTCCGCGGCCAGCTCCTCTATATCCTCAACCCTGAGAAGCTCCTGGGAAATGTTGCAGAGTATGGCAGTGACATAATTGGTGTATTGAGCCATCAGCTGCTTCAGCCCATCCTCATCCCGGTTTTTCAATTGCCGGATGATCTCATTGTCATTCATGAAAGCCTCCTTTTTTTCGTATTTCACCTAACAGTACGCATTTTTTTGAAAAAGGTTTCATCTGGAGATAAAAGTTTGTAAAGATGACATGCAGATGTCGTGTTATCTGTGGTATAATCGCTTCAAAGTAGCAAAAGAGTAATGGAGGAGAATACCATGGATTTTATAACAGTGAATCAGGAGAATATTGACAGGGAACATATATGCTGTGCCATTTCCGACAAAAAGGGGGAGACCTGCGTTTCATCCAAGAAGGCGTGGATGAAGGAGCGCTTTGCCGACGGCCTTGTTTTCTATAAGCTGGATGCCAGGGGGAAGGTATTTATTGAGTATATTCCTGCTGAGAAGGCCTGGTGTCCTCTGGAGGCGCAGGGCTATATGCATATCAACTGCTTCTGGGTGTCTGGCCAGTACAAGGGACAGGGGTATGCCAACCAGCTGCTGGAGCACTGCATCCAGGATGCCAGGGACCAGGGGAAATGTGGCCTGACGGTCATATCCTCCCCCAAGAAGCTGCCCTATCTCTCAGATCCAAAGTATTTAAAGTACAAGGGCTTTCAGGTGGCGGACACAGCGAATCCCCACTTTGATCTGCTGTACCTGCCCTTTAACGGGGACGCGCCTGTTCCGCATTTCAGGGACTGCGCAAAAGAGGGCAGTATATCAGAGCCGGGCATGGTGCTCTACTATACCAGCCAGTGCCCCCATACAGCCAAGTATGTCCCATTGATCGGGGAGATTGCCCGCCAGAAAGGGAGGGCCCTTACCCTCCGCAGGATTGAGACCACAGAGCAGGCCCAGACAGCCCCATCCCCTGTGACCACCTACAGCTTTTTCAATGAGGGGAAGTTTGTGACCAATGAGATATTCAGCGATAAGAAGTTTGTGAAGTATTTGGAAGAAATACAATAAAAGTAATTTGCCTGGGGAGCATTTAATCCCGTATTCTGGAGTCTCTGCGGTATTTATTAAGTCGTTTCTGGTAGCTGCAGACAGGGATTGAGAGCACAGCTGCTGTGAAGATAAAAGCAGGCGTACCGCTGCGCAATAACACTGCCATGAAGGTGAATAATACCAACAAACACAAATAAGCGTTGCGCAGCGGTCTGTAATAATCTATTTTATCCTCCGCAGCAGTATGAAGCTCGAATGGCTTCCCGTCATTTTCCTTTTCAACAATGAACAGTTCCCTGTTGTACCCTCCAGGGCTCACAGCGATTTGTCCTTTGCCATGCCCATAGGGGCGCCATCTGACCTTGCCGATGGAGTAGTTCAGGTTCATGTTTTTGTGTAATACGCGGTAGCCCACCCCTTCCAGGAATTCCTGGTAATCCCTGCGGCGTGCGTCTGATTGGTGGGCTGTAAACTCCAGGCAGTATTGATAAGCATCAGGCCGGCACGTCTCAAAGGTATAAGATATTTTTCCGGTATGGACCAGGCGGAATCCATTGTGAGCCATCCGGTTTAAGTAATTTTCCTGCATATCTAAAAAACCAAAGAAATAGCGGTATTCTTTTTTTATCATCAATCATTTCCTCCGATTATTTCTGCCGCTGTCTCAGCCAGCTGTTTAAGACGGCACAGTTCCTGTTCTGCCACGGCCTTTCCTTTTTCTGTAATTATATATTCTTTTTTCCGCCCTGTCCCACAGCCCCAGAGGGCGATCCATTCCTTTTCAACCATACTGTTCAACGCCCCATAAAGGGTACCCGCGCCCAAAGCCAGCCGCCCATCTGTCCTGGACTCAATAAACTGCATAATTGCATATCCATGCCTTGGCGTGTACAAGGACAGAAGAATGAAGAAAGTTACCTCTGTCAATGCCCCGCCTTTGATGTGATCTCTCATGGTGTCTCCTTTTTTATTACGTTTACTGTAATAAATATATCACTAAACGTAATAGAGGTCAAGTAATTTCCTGTGTCAGGCTAAAAGGAAAAATCACCCATTGCGCCCATGGGATTCCTATTCTATACTTGAAAGTACATTGGCTGCCCGGCGGCGGCAACAGGAGGAATATATGAAGCACAGTATTTTATATATTGAAGATGATCCCGCTATTGCGTGCGGTGTGATGGGGTATCTGCAGAATCAGGGGTTTCTGGTGGAGACGGTTTCCACAGTGGCAGAGGCAAAAGGGAGGCTCAACAGGCAGCGGCCCTCCCTGGCGCTGATTGACTGGAATCTGCCGGACGGGAGCGGGGACCGGCTGTGCCTGTGGATTAGGGAGCGGTGGGAAGGGCTTCCGGTAATCTTTCTCACGGTCAAGGGGGACTCCAGGGATATGGTTCAGGGATTTCAGAATGGGGCGGACGACTATGTGACCAAGCCTTTTGACCTGGAGGTGCTGCATTCCAGAATCCGGGCGCTGCTTAAGCGGACGGGGAATGCCGGCCGGGAGCGGCTTTGCTGCGGCTCTGTATTCTTGGACCGGGACAGCCTCAGAGTGTGGCTGGGCGGGGAGGAGATCCAGGTCAGCGCCATGGAATTCAGACTGCTTCAGATGCTGATGGAACACAAGAACCATACGGTTACCCGGCAGATTCTGCTGGACGCCGTCTGGGACGTCAACGGAAGCTATGTCAATGACAACACCCTGACCGTCACCATGAAGCGCCTCAGGGAGAAACTGGGGGAGCAGGGGCGTATCCGGACTGTGCGCAGCTTTGGATACCGGATGGAGGAACCGGACCATGGAGAATAGATGCAGGAGAGCGCTTGGAATATCCGGACCGGCCGCCATGGCGGCGGGAGTGGGGGCAGTTATAGGG
>URUZ01000421.1 GCA_900551225.1 uncultured Clostridium sp. | reverse complement strand
CCTCTGCACCGCCCGGGATTGCGAGGGCGCCACCGTGGGCTTCTTCAGCCTCTATGTCCAGGACAGCAGCGCCAGCCTATTCCAATTGGAGGTCCCTGAGCCGCTGCGGGGACAGGGCTGGGGCACTGCCACGGTCTGCGCCCTGCTTGGCATGCTGCCCGCCATGGGCGTTTCCAGGCTGATCCTGCAGGTCTCCGGCAGCAATGCACCTGCCATTTCCCTGTACAAAAAAACAGGGTTCCGCATAACGGAAACCCTGTCCTATTACCTGTATTAATTGTAACTAATCTTTGCGCACGGTGATTCCCCGGGCCTCGATGCCTTTCCGGATGGATAGCATCTTCTCATCGGTCTGGGCGATCACATCGGCGCACTGCTTCAGTTCTCTGACGATCTCAGTGTCATCCAGCAGTTCCTTCTTATACTTAAGCTGGTGATCCAGGCTTGCCCAGAAGTCCATGGCAATGGTGCGGATCTGCACCTCCACCCGCATGGGCAGCTTGCCCTCGGTGAAGAACACCGGGACTTCAATAATCAGGTGATAGCTGCGATAGCCGTTGGGCTTGGGATTCTTGATATAATCCTTCACGGCAATAACCTTCACGTCATCCTGCTGCACCAGCATCTCCGCTACCTCGTAGATATCGTCCACAAATGAACAGATGATCCGTATGCCCGCCACATCATCCAGATTCTTGATCATGGATTCCAGGGACACCTCAAAGCCTCTGCGCTGCAGCTTCTCCACAATGCTCATGGGCCGCTTCACCCTGGACTTGATCATCTCAATGGGGTTGCGCTGGTTCTTCACCGAAAGCTCATCGTTGAGCACTTCAAGCTTGGTCTTGACCTCGCGGATCACGCTGGTGTACATCATCATCACCCGCTGGAATTCTCTGGCCTGGTTAATCCAGATATCAGGCACCTGAATCAGGTCAGGCACATTGACGATGGACTGGTTCAGCTCGCTGTTTGGATTAAGATTGATATTCATAGGTATTCCCCTCACTGCATTCTGTTCATTTTTATCCGGCAAGCCTACAGCCCCTCCACTGCATTTGCCGCTTCATCCAGCCATGGCAGCTCCAGATACTCAACGCGTCCGGCATCCACCATCTGGGCAATCTTCGGGTCAATGGGAATGCGGGCCAGAACCTTCAGCCCTTCCTTCTCAGCCACCTCATCCAGATGGCTCTCACCGAATACGCAGATCTTCTTGCCGCAGTCCGGACATTCCAGATAGCTCATATTCTCCACAACGCCGATAATCGGGATATCCATCTTCTTAGCCATGTTCACCGCCTTGGCCACAATCATGCTCACCAGCTCCTGGGGAGAGGTTACAATAATGATTCCGTCCACAGGCAGGGATTGGAACACGGTCAGCGGCACATCGCCCGTGCCGGGAGGCATATCTACAAACATGTAGTCAACATCCTGCCAAAGAGTCTCGCTCCAGAACTGCTTTACCGCGCCTGCAATCACAGGGCCTCTCCAGATCACGGGGTCTGTGTCATGGTCCAGCAGCATATTGGATGACATGATCTCCACGCCCTCCATGGACACTGCGGGCAGCATCAGCTTTCCATCCGGGGATACGCCGACGCCGTTGTCACAGTTGATGCCAAATGCTTTGGGAATAGATGGGCCTGTGATATCCGCATCCAGGATTGCCGCCTTGTGTCCCTTCTTATTCATAGCTGCAGCCAGCATGGAGGTCACCAGGGACTTGCCCACGCCGCCCTTGCCGCTTACGATTCCGATCACCTTTTTCACGGAGCTGGCCGGATTCAGGGCCTCCAGAAACTCACTTTTATCTACCTTGCGGCTGTCACAGCTGGCGCTGCATGAGCCGCAGTCATGGTTACATTCACTCATGGTTACATTAATCTCCTTCCAGTATTCAGAATGTATCAATTCTGTCATTATCATGTTAATTATAAGACTTATTAACGGCATTGTCCATTGCTTCCTTATAAATAAACTATAAAATACTGGAAAACTCCCCTGCCAGACCCACGATTTCCGTGCCCTGACAGGGGAGTTTTATCTTTTATATGTTACTCCATTGTAAATGTTGCGGTTACCTGGGCCTCCACGCTGATCTCTCCTGCCATCACACCCATATCCATGGCCGCTGCAGTCGTCTCCATAGCTGCTTTGCCTGCGCCAGGGGCATTGTAGCCGGTGTAACGGGCGTACGGATTGTAGCCGTACTCCTCCACATTAGTCACGGCTCCCAGGGTGCGGCCGCTGGCCTCTGCCATGGCCTGCGCCTTGGACCGGGCCATGTCGATGGCCATCTTTAAGGCTTCCTGATATTTCTCATCATAATTGCTGCAGAAATAACTGACATTTTCGATGCTGTTGACTCCCGCTGTCACTGCCTGGCTCATGATGGAACCGGACTGGTCGATGGGAAGGTTGGAGACCGTCAGCTGCGTGTTCATCTCATATCCTGTGATCTCACGGGTATCGGAATTCCAATTGTAAATGGGGTCCAGGCCGTAGGAGGAGGTCTGGATGGATTTCTCCTCAATGCCCAGGCTCTTTAACTTCTCAATGGTGGCGTTTAGATTCTTGGCATTCTCCTGCTGGCATTCCTCTGCGGTAGGCTTCTGGGTATGGATGGAGAATACGATCTCTGCCATATCGGGAACCACCTTCACCTCTTCCTTGCCGCTGGCCGTCACCTGGTTGTAAGCGCTGTCCACACTCTGTACCTTGATGGTGTCCGGGATCTGAACGGGAGCCGCCGCCGGTGCCGCGCAGGCTGATAAGCCGATGGCCGCCGCTGTGACAGCTGCCGCTGCCAGCATCATCTTACCTCTGTTATTTTTCATAATATTGCCTCCTTATTTGTCTTTATCGATAAACCTATCTTACCAGATCCATCCAGATCTTGTATTTCTTTTCTCTTAATGTATTGTTGATCTTTCATTACATATTTCTTCGGTCACCGTAAGCATTTCCCATTGGGCCTGTACTTGACATTTCCGGACAAGTATGGTTTGCTAATAACGGTACAACAACAAAAGAGGACAAGAGGTAAAACATGAAAATCATAATTTCTCCGGCCAAGAAGATGAACGTGCGCGAGGACGAGCTGGAGCCGTCCGGGCTTCCCTGTTATATTAAGGAAGCCGGGGAATTGATGGAATATATGCGCGGACTCAGCCGTCAGGAGGCACAGGCGCTGTGGAAATGCAATGATTCCATCGCGGATACCAACTACCGGCGTTTTCAGGAGATGAATCTGGAGCGGCGGCTGACAGCTGCCATACTCTCCTACGAGGGAATCCAGTACCAGTACATGGCGCCCAGCGTGTTCCAGACAGACCAACTGGGCTATGTGCAGGAACACCTGCGGATACTCTCCGGCTTTTACGGCATCCTGCGCCCTTTGGACGGCATTGTGCCCTACCGCCTGGAAATGCAGGCTAAGGTAAGCTGTCACCGGGACGGGCAGGCATACACCGATCTCTACAGTTTCTGGGGGGACCGCATCTACAGGGAGCTGGTGAAGGATGACCGTCTGGTGGTCAATCTGGCTTCCAAAGAGTACAGCAAGGCTGTGGAAACCTGGCTGGAACCTGACGTGACCATGGTCAATGTGGTGTTCGGCTGTATGGAGACGGACAAAAAGGGGAATCCCAGGATTAAGGTCAAGGGAACCGAGGCCAAAATGGCCCGGGGCGAGATGGTGCGCTACATGGCGGAACACATGGTGGAGGAGCCGGAATACTTAAAGCGGTTCTGCCGCCTGGATTACGAATACAGGGCAGAGCTGTCGGATGAAACCAATTATATTTTTATAAAGAAAGAATAATTTCAGGAGGTAATAAACAATGTTGGAAGCAGGAACAAAGGCGCCGGAGTTTACACTGCCGGACAAGGACGGAAATATGATCTCCCTGGCAGACTATCGGGGCAAAAAAGTGGTGCTGTACTTTTATCCCAGGGACAATACGCCTGGATGCACCAAGCAGGCGTGTGCATTTGCGGGAGCTTATGAGGGGTTCCGGCAGAGCGGGATTGTGGTGATCGGCGTCAGCAAGGACAGCCAGACCTCCCATCAGAAGTTTGCTGAGAAATACAGCCTGCCCTTTATCCTGGTGTCTGATCCGGATCTGGCGGCCAACGATGTGTGGCAGGAAAAGAAGCTCTACGGCAAGGTGAGTATGGGCGTGGTGCGCTCCACCTACATTATAGATGAACAGGGCGTTATCGAAAAAGTGTATCCCAAGGCCAAGCCGGACACCAACGCGGCGGAGATCCTGGAATATCTGCAGGGGAAATAGCTGGAAGGGAATAGTTTCGCCAGCCCCTTGACAGACGCCTTGGAAACTGTTAAAATATATCCGGTGTCCTTGTCAGGCACCGGCAGCTTGTAAAAGCTCCCTTTGTTCTTCCGGTTATCCACAAGATTTCCATGAAAGAACAAACCAGTCCACATTTTCAAGGGGTTGTACTGGTTTCGACGGGGATCATGCAGCTGGTGAAGCTATCCCCATGCGATGGGTCAAATGGCAAAATTAAATTTAAACGCTAACGACAATTTAGCAATCGCTGCTTAATTGCAGCTGTCAGCCTTAGAGCACCCGCACTTTAAGAATCTGGCATCGACTATGTGGGAAACGACTTATGCAAAGCTTTGAGCATATGGGCGTATTATGAAGCTACTAAAACCGTCCGGGTGTCCTTTCTCTGACGGCAGAGGGAATGTCAAATAAGGGACTATGATAGTAGAAGAACAGGGAATTGGTTTTCGGACAGGGGTTCAAATCCCCTCAGCTCCACTAATTAGAAAGTACGTATTTGCGAGAAACAACGTAAATACGTACTTTTTTAATTATTAAAACACATTAAAAAAGTGACATAACCAGATCAAAATGTTATTTTTTATGTCACGACACAACACGAACCACAACACGAAATACGGTTACGTAGAAACTAAGGGGCCACTATGGGTCCCTCAGTTTTTCAACGTATTCAATTATTTTGAGTATCAAATCCCGTTCCCGATCAGAGTGCGACTCTTCCAGTAGGATACTCTTAAATATTATATACTCCTCCTCTCTCATTAACGCAATTTTCCCGCACCACATACAGACCCTATCATCTGTCTCTTATACACATCTGACGCTGCCGACGAGCGATCTAGTGTAGATCTCGGTGGTCGC
>URUZ01000420.1 GCA_900551225.1 uncultured Clostridium sp. | reverse complement strand
CCACCACCAGGTTCTCTCCGAAAGCGCCGTCGATGACATCGGCCCCCCGTTCATTGAAGGCCTTCACCTTGTCGTAGGACAGCAGACTTACCTGGCGGTGCCAGTTGCCTGCGTGGGCGTCCCCCTCAATTCCAAAATCAGGAATCAGATGGGCCTCCTCTATGGAATGCTTTTCAATACCCCGGCGGTCGCTGATGCAGATAGCCCGCACGGTTCCTGTTAAACTTAAGGTTGTTTCTGTCCCCATGATCTATTTACCCTCCGATACTAATCATATTATGGCCTTCGGTGATCCGCTCCGGCTCCTCAAAACAGTGGGCCATGGGCTTTTGCCCCACAGCCGCCCTCATGGTCTCCACAAGCCGCTCATCCGCCTCCGGGTCATTGCCCCGCAGCACCTCCCGCAGATCCACACCGTCCTCGTAGCACAGGCATGTCTTCATATATCCTGTGGAGGTCAGGCGGATGCGGTTGCAGTCTGAACAGAACTTTCCATGGATTGCGCTGATCAGGCCGATTCCTCCCATAAAGCCGGGAATTCTGTAGTATACGGCCGGTCCGTAGCCATGGCTGCTGTGGTCCTTCTCCATGCCCGGATACACCTGCTTCATCTGCCGTTTTAATTCCTCATGATCCACTGTCTCAAACTGTTTGCCGTAGCCAATGGGCATCATTTCTATAAAACGCACATCCACCGGCAGGGATCTGGCCAGCTCTGCCACCGGCTCCCAGGAATAGGCTCCGTCCCGTGGCGTATCCCCTGCCAGGGACACGGCGTTGATCTTCACCTTCAGGCCGGCAGCAGCGGCTTCACGGACTCCGGACAGCACCTGGTCCAGACCGTCAAATCCGGTGATCTCCTGATACCGCTGTCTCTCCACAGTGTCAAGGCTCACATTAATACCGTCCACGCCCGCCTCTTTTAACTCTGTCAGATACCGGCTCAGCAAAATTCCGTTGGTGGTGATAGTCACCGCCTCTATACCCGGTATCTCCCGGATGCTCCCTATCAGGCTGCAGCAGCCCTTTCGCACCAGCGGCTCCCCGCCGGTGATCTTGATGTGGCGGATTCCCAGCCGGGCGCCGGCCCTGCACACCCGCAGAAGCTCCTCATAGGTGAGTATGTCCGCCATGGGCAGCCACTCCACGCCGTCCGGCATACAGTAGCGGCAGCGCAGATTGCAGCGGTCCGTGATGGAGATCCGCATATAATCAATGGTTCTTCCAAATGAATCCTTCATGGTTTCTGTCCTTACTCCCCCAATTTCTAAACGTGTTTTGGATTGTGGAAATCGCCGCTCTTGCCGCCGGACTTATGTTCCAGGTATACGTTTCCGATCTCCATGGATTTATCCACTGCTTTGCACATGTCATAGACAGTTAAGAGGGCCACGGTAACCCCTGTCAGCGCCTCCATCTCCACCCCCGTCTTACCTGTGGTCCTGGCGGTGCAGGCGGCCTCAATCTCGTTGGTCTCCTCTTTTATAGTGAAATCCACCGTCAGCTTGGTCAGGTTCAGGATATGGCAGAGGGGAATCAGGTCAGAGGTCCGCTTGGCCCCCATGATTCCGGCCACCCGGGCCACGCCCAGCACATCTCCCTTGGCCATGTCCCCGGCCTTTACCATCTGAAGGCACCGGGGGCTCATGAAAATGCTGCCTCTGGCCACTGCCTCCCGCTTTGTGTCATGTTTCTCTCCCACATCCACCATGCGGGCATTGCCCTGTTCGTCAAAATGTGTAAATTCCATAGCCGGTCCTTACATCCCCTTCCCAAATCCACAGTTAGGGTACGTACACTGGGGACAGTTTAAGCACAGCCCGCCCTGCCCCAGGGCCGCCAGATCCTCAGGCGTCACCGGATCATCAGCCATAACCCGCGGCAGCACCAGGTCAAAAATAGTGCGCTTGGCGTACATCACACAGCCCGGCAGCCCCATGACAGCCACGGTCCTGTCCCCTGTGTTGTAATAGGCCAGTAAGAACATGGCGCCCGGCAGCACCGGCGCTCCGTAGGAGACGATGTCCGCTCCCGTATTTTTAATGGCAAGAGGTGTCTTATCATCCGGGTCCACGCTCATGCCGCCTGTACAGACCACCACGTCCGCCCCCTTCTCAATCATATCCAGAATACTGGCCGTCACCTTCTTGTCGTCGTCGTTCCAGATCACGTGGTCTATCACTTCCGTGTCAAACTCCGCCAGCTTCTGCTCTATCACCGGTGTAAAGGTGTCCTGGATTCTGCCGTAGAACACTTCATTACCAGTGGTCACAATACCCACCTTTTTATGTACAAAGGGCTTTAAGTCCAGAATCGCCCTTCCCCCGGTCACTGCGATGGACGCCCTGCGGGCTTCCTCCATCTTCTCCTCCTCTATCACAAGAGGAATGATCCTGGTGCCGGCCAGCTTGTCCCCCTTCTTAACCGCGGTGTTGCCGTGGCGGGTGGCAATCATCATCTGGCCCAGGCCATTGACGGCTTTCAGCGCCTGGTTGTTCACCTTCAGCAGGCCGTCGCAGGCAGCGGTCAGCTCAATCTTGCCCTCCTTTGCCTGGGAGCGCTCCATGTGCTCTCCCCGGCACATCACGCAGAGGATCTCAGCTGCATCGTTCTCGTGGACCATGCCCTCCTCCTGCTCCCACACATACAGCTGGTCCTTGCCCACGCTCAGCAGTACGGGGATATCTTCTTTGGTCACCACGTGGCCCTTGCGAAACACTGCGTCCTTGGTAACGCCCTTTATAATTTGTGTAATGTCATGGCACAGAACAGCACCTTCTGCGTCCACCGTTTGAATTAATTTCATGATCTGCAACCAACCTCCAATATGGATTATCTCCTGAATACAGCGTTATTTATTAATAAAAATAACGCTAAAATTATCGTACCACGAACCAAAGTTTTTGTAAATAGAAAAAACGATATATTAACAGTATTTTACAATGGAAAAAACTTATAGGCGGGGCTATAATGGAGACAGCAATCATTTGGATAAAGGAGGATGGTATGGAGATTTATACCATGGGATTCACAAAGAAAAGCGCAGAACAGTTTTTTGAGGCCATTAAGGATCATAGAGTCCGCCTTGTGGTGGATGTGCGCATCAATAACCAGTCCCAGCTGGCGGGTTTCACCAAGAGCAGGGATCTGGCATATTTTCTAAAGCAGCTCTGCGGCTGCGGCTATGTCCATGAGCCGCGATTCTCCGCCACAAAGGAAATGATGGATGGCTTCAAGTCCAGGACCATGAGCTGTGAGACGTACCAGGATGTGTATTACCGGCGTTTCCTGGAAAATGACATGGCCGCTGTATTCAGGGAGAACTATTCAGTCTATGAGAAGGTGCTGTTCCTGTGCAGCGAGGCCGACCCGGACACCTGCCACAGGAAGCTGCTGGCGGAGCATCTGCAGCGGGAGATTCCGGGGATTGAGGTTGCACATCTGTAGAGGGTACAACATCTGTAGATGCTACAACATGGTATAGAATCTCATGCTTTAACAGTGAACACCGGCACCATCCTGGCCACCGGACTTGCCATTTCATGAGTTTCATGTACTTTAACTACCTGGTCGATATCCTTGTAGGCATATGGGGCTTCGGACCGAATGGACTCCTCCCATTTTTTCAGGATGTCGCTGCGCCCTTTTAAGTCATTGCGCTGGGGATCAATGGGTGTGACGATATGGAACTTCTTCATAAATGCCTGAAATTCATGGTCGTTGCCATGAATTGCTTCCCCCCTTGACAGCCTGCGCCCCGCCCCATGGCTTGCACTCCAGAGCGCGGCCGGATTCCCATTTCCTTTCAGCAGGTAACTGGAGCTGCCCATTGAACCCGGGATCATGACCGGCTCCCCGTAATAAGCGAACGGCGTACCCGCCATCTCCTCCATCCCCATGGCCGAGCAGGCCCCTTTTCTGTGGATAAAACATTGCTTCCCCTCTGATTCTCTCTCCCAGATAAAGTTGTGAGGAGAATCATACAGCAGCCTCATCCCATATTCCCTGACTTTATTGGTCACTGCATTCTGCAGCATCAACCCCAAAAACATCCGGTTGGCAAATCCAAAATTTGCAGCATTATGAGTAGTATTCCAGAAACGCTGCCAGGGGCTGTTCTTTTCACCAGCCTGGGCCAGCAGATAGATCCCATTGTCCGGATGGGGCACTCCCTCGGGATACATTGCCTTTGTTATGATTCGGTTAATGCAGCCGCTCTGGTGCCCTATGGTGAGGGAACCTGTGTGAATCATGATCATGATACCGCCCTTTTTGATCCCCCAGGCATTGGCGGTCTGCCCATCATAGATCTCCTCCACCCTCTGCATTTCCACAAAATGGTTGCCGCCTCCAATGGAGCCAATCTGGTCATCGTATGAGAGCGTGCGGGGGCTGCCTATAAAGTCTCCAAGTCCTTCCGTATCGCCGGCCTTTACACTTCCGCGAAATGCTGTGGACTCCAGATCCTTCTCCTGCATATCCTTGTGGTAATAACTCCAGATTCCACGTCCCCCTGCCTCCCCGCTGGTTTCCAGAATGCCGGTTAATCCCTCCCTCAGCATGGCCTCCCGCTGGATGCCATTCATAGGGATACTGCGCCCGCCCTCAAAGAATATGCGCCGGATCTCAGGTATCAGGGCAGCCAGAACTGGCCTGACTTCATCCTCTCTTAAATCCGTGGTGTAAACACGCATCCCACAATTGATGTCATTCCCCATTGCCTGTGGAATGACAAATCCTTCAGTCATCATAACCGTCCCAATGGGAATCCCCGCCCCTTTATGGAAATCCGGGGTCACGATCACCTTTTTAACAGAGCTGTCCTGGTTCTCAAAGAAACCGCCCCATTTCTTCATCCGCTCCACAGTGTCTTTCAGGCCCATCATGCCCCTTAACTCTTCTACTGCCTTTTTCTCTGGTTTGTCCCCTTCTGCAAGGAACATGGAAATGCTGCCAGATCCTATTTTTAATTCCATCATGTTATCTTCTCCCTGAATTGCTCACCAGCAATGTCTGTGTGTCCCAGTATATCGGCTAATTATACCAGAATTAACCACAAAAAAATAGCGCCAATATGCCTATCCTGCGGTTCTTTCTTGGGTTTGGGTATATGGAGATTTAGGGGTGGAGGGGGTACGCGGACGTTGGCTGGGGTGTTGGCCGCGAAAAGAAGGAGGTTGGGGCTGGGAGGACAGCGGAGGGGCCGGCTCCTGGTTAC
>URUZ01000419.1 GCA_900551225.1 uncultured Clostridium sp. | reverse complement strand
CCATTACTCAACAAAGCGGAGCTTAAGTCTGACCCTGCCTCTGATTACAGCAATCCCTTTTCTGTTCTGGAGATCTCTCATCCGGACATCGTTCAGCTATGTTATGAGCACCTCTACAGGATAGCCGACCATCTTGGATATAACAGCTTACTCCGTGCTAAATACATTTCCCAAATCAAAAAAAGGATCAGGGAACTGCAATCCTGATCCTTTCTCTTCCAGGTTAATCTGTCCTTGGGCGTGGGTGACAGGGCTGGCAGCAGCAATGTCTCATTCTAGCTTTAAAATTCGGCTTTATCTACATTTTCTTTGCCCGGACGGCCGTCCCTCCAGCGAATGTTGCTGTTGATAAAGGCCGCCAGATCAGACTTGCTGATCCCCTCACCCCCACCCACAGGAATCATGAGCTCATCCTGGCTGTAGTCTTGCATATCGTAATTCTCAAAGAAGAGCTCATATGTATCGCCAAATGCATGGACTGTGTAATTCCCGTTGAGGATTCGTGAGTCGTCAGGGAACTCACCGAAGCTGTCTGCTTCTACCTCGTAAATTGGGTTCCCGTCTCTGTCCCTGACGTCAATAAAGGAGGTCTCAAAGTGGCTCCTGTCCAGCACACCGGCCTTGTAGTCCGCCACGGTATAGTCCATATAAGCGTTTTCCAAATGGGGCGGATTGATATAATTGACAGCGGTCAGGGTTCCGTCCGGTTTACCGTCCCGGAACGTTCCATAATAGACCCGCAGTGCCTTTGAATACATCTCGTTGCGGTTGCTGCCCACAGTATATTGAATGACCATGCCGGTTCCATCATTCAGCGGGGCCAGGCTGTCCCCGTCAAACAGCATATTCTGTCCCTGGAATTTCTCATAATCCAGGTTAAAAAGGATCTCCAGATTGTCCCGGACCGTAATGCATAAGGTTTCCTTATCCCCTGACGATATCGCGGCAAATGCTTCTGTCAGCACAGCTGTCTCCCCGCTGGTCAGCGAGTAGGTACCTGCCGGCGTGGATGGCTCTTCCACCGAAGGCTCCTGCGTGGTTTCACCGGATTCCGGCATTGCCGCACTTGTCTCTGCCGGCCATGCGGGTGCTTCCTGTGGCTGTTGTTCAGTGGCAGATGCCGCCGGAGCAATATCTGACAGCAGCATGTGTCCGGCTGCCGCGCCGCCGCCGATGATAACCACTGCGGCCGCTCCCAGCAGCACCTTTGTACCCAGCGCCATGCCTGCTTTCGCCGCTGTTCCTGCGGCTGCTGCGGCCATTTTCTCAGGTGCATGCTTCGCTGCGGCTTCTGCCGCCATTTTCTCAGGCGCGGCTTTCACTGCGGCTCCTGCCGCCATACTTCCGGCGGCCGCTGCGGCTCCCTCTGCAACAGCGGCGTAGACATCCTGCCTGAAGGCCATGGAAATCAGCAGGGATACAGGGATAACCGTAAGCTCCACACCCAGCCTGCGGAATTCATCTTTTCTGGCCATCAGTTTATTCCGGCCCTGGTAGAGCCTGGATTTGATGGTATTCTCGGAGATGCCAAGACTCTCTGCCATCTCCTTGATGGTGATCTGCTGCCCGTAGACCATCCACAGGGCTGCCCGCTGGTCCGGAGGCAGGGTGTCCAGCACCTGGTTAACGGCCTGGGCCACAGCCTTTTTGTCCGCGATCACCTCCGGTTCAAACGCACCGGTTTCATCCTCAAAATCCGGCAGCTGCCCCTCGTCATCCATCAATTCTGAGAACATCTTCGGCCACTTTTTCATATTATGCCGTGTGGCTGTGTTGGCTGCTATCTTCCCAATCCAGGCCAATACCTTTGTCTCATCCCTCAGTGAATCAATGGACCTGTACACCCGGATATAGGTTTCCTGCAGAAGGTCCTCATAATCCCCGTCAATATCACAATACCGTCTGATCACTGAAAGGGCTGTCCTCTTTGTAGACTCATACAGCTCCTGAAACGCCTGCTCCGCTCCAGGCCCATGCCCCTTCATTTCTCTTGCCAACTGCTCCAGCTTTTCCATGTCCTTCTCCTTGTTCCGTTTAATTTAAATGGCTGGTACCTTCTTCCGGCTTTATCAGCCCCTTCACTTATATAGATACAAGGAAAAGAAAAAAGGTTTTAAGGTTTTGTAAAATATTATTTGCGGGCAGCGGCACAAATTGTCTTTGAATCCAGGGAACTGCGCTTCCCGGCCACATCACCGAAGAATTCCATCTTTCCGAAGCCGGCCCCTCTCAGCTCCGCCTCCATAGAAGCCTGGCTGAACACCTGGTTCCAGAGATTGTAGCACTGGCAGTCCTCGTCTGTGACAATCACATACTGTTCCAGGTAGGTGTCTGTGTCACAGTACGGATAGCTGCGCTGAATGCAGATGTGGGGTACAGGCGACCAGAAGCCCTCCTCCTGATATTGGATGTCCTCTGACTCCGTAAAATCAGCATAGTTAGCAGCTGTAAAGCCGTCCAGTATAAACAATCCGCCCTTTTTCAGCGCCCGGTAAACCTTCGGCAGGAGCGCCTGCCTGTCCCCTGGGGGAAGTACGCCGTAATCGCAGTATATCAGCGTAATCACATCGAATTCATCTTCATAATCCAGATCCAGATAATTCTGGTATCTGTAAATAATATCCATATTACGGAGAACTGCCTGGTCTTTCGCATAGCTGACGGAGCGTTTAGAAAAGTCCAGACCCGTAACCTTAAATCCCGCCAGGCAGAAATTTTCAGCATAAATCCCGGGACCGCAGCCCAGATCCAGCAGCTTTGCCCCCGGCTGAGGACGGCTTAAATCCGTGATCCAATCCACTGATTTCCGGATAAAACTATGCTGCCTGGAGGCACCGTCTGCATCCGGCTTTAAATGGGCCTCCAGCATATATTTTGAGATATGTTCATCATCCCAGAACGGGGCCGAACTGGGAGCGTACAGCTCCGGACGGCATTTTAAGCTATTAATTATTTTTTCATACATTATTATATTTCCTCTTTCAACATCTTCGTGTTCAGGCCACTCTTTATATTACTATGGCCGGCAATCGTATTATGGCCGGAATATGGTTTCTGTGCTGTTCACATATTACCATAACCCGGCCATTTTGTCTATGACGCAGTACGTCATCACTCCGTTATAACCACATAGCTGGCTTCCCCGCAAAAGCCGTTGTCTGCCAGCTTCTCCTCGTCCCAGACCGCCACGATCTCATATACCTTATCCGGCTTCAGATCAATGAGAAATGTATCCTCATAAGCTGTTGTAGCGCTCTCCGCGGCATCCGTCTTCCCCAGCTGGGATATGTCCCATTCACGCACAGTCATGCGGTCAGGAGCCACGGCGGCTGATACTGAATAGGGTGTTTTATCCATGAGGTTGTACCTGGTGACCTTCAGTTTCTCCGCCTTCTCCGGATTGGTATCCAGCGGGTGGGAACCGCAGGCAACCATGCTTACAGTCTCCGCGCCGTCCATGTAAGACCAGCTGTAATTACCGGACTGCACTGCAAACCGGCTGAGGGTGCTGGACAGTGGATCAGCCAGACCGATCTCCGGCGCAGAGGTCAGCAGTATATCCGCCTTGGCCGTCTCTGCTGCTGTCTCCGGGGCTGCTGTCTCCGGAACTGCTGTCTCCGGGACAGTTGTCTCTGCTTCTGTCCGGCTGTTTGTCTCCTGTAAGGTGTCCGCCTCTTTTGCAGATGTGGCTGCGGGCTGGGTCTGGGGCCCCGGCTGTCCGGCACATGCCGTGGCGCTCAGCATCCACACCACAGAGGTCAATATAACTGCTTTCTTTGTCCTTTTCACGTGTGCTTCTCCTTTATATAACTGGCAGAGTTTAACATTTATTATCTTCATTCAATATAGCACACATTGCTTAATACCCCATTACTTTTCCTTTACATATTTCCTATTTTTGCGGGCTGGCCAGAATCTCCAGATTCTCCCAGCCACGATCAACAATGTATGAAAAATACAGCTCCCGGATCTGCCTGCGCTCGCGCACCTTGATGGGTATCCGGTCCCCGTTGTCCATGGTAAAATCCCGGTCCGCACAAGCAATATAGTCCATATTGACAATAAAACTCTGGTTGCATTTCAGGAAACGGGGCTGGGTCAGCTCTGCCTGGACCTCGGACAGCTTCCTGCGAATGATATGCTCCACGCCCCCGGCACAGACAATCCGCAGGTTCATCCCCCTGCTTTCAATATACATGATATCGTCATAAGCGATCCGGCGCCCCAAACCGCTGTTTACCATCAGCAGGCTCTGCCTGATCCTGGGATACCGTTCTTCCAGGAACCGGTTAAGCACCAGTTCCATCCGGTCCTGGTCCACTGGCTTCAGCAGATAGCCATCGGCCCGAACGTCATAGCTCTCTACGGCAAAATCCGGGCTGGAGGTCATAAATACCACGGCCACCTTCCGGTCATAACTTCGGATATGACGGACTGTCTCCATTCCGTTTAAATGATTCAGATAAATATCCATGAATATCAGATCATAACCTGGAAACCCATTTTCATACTGTTCAATCAGATCCTCCCCCTGGTCAAAGTATTTGATCTGCAAAGCCTCTTTACGCCTGCTCATCTTCAGCGCAAGCATCCGTCCTGCCTTCTCCCTGTCCGCCTTCTCATCATCACAAATTGCCACCAGCATGTCTTAACCTCCCTCAATGAATCTTATTTAAAAATAAGATAAAAAGCGGGTTAAATTAAATATTCTGGGACGAACAGCAGAAATCAGGGACAATTGGATATTTATTCACTTGCAACGGAACTTTTTCTATGCTTAAATTAATATACATATCCGCATATACAAGGGGGCTTTTTGTGAAAATTGCAATTTGCGATGACGATAAAACAGTTGCCGGCCAACTGCACCGGTTGATCCGAAAATATGCCGCGGAGCATATGTTTGATTACACCATACTGGAATTTGACAGGAGCAGACTGCTGCTGGAGGCGGCCCGTAAGGACCCGGATATCCAGATCATGTTTTTAGATATCTATATGGAGCCCATGTCCGGTATGGATTTAGCTGAAACGCTGAGAGCAGAAGGGAACGAATGCTCTATTATATTTGTCACAATCAGCACAGACCACTATGCCAAAAGCTATGAGGTAAATGCCCAGCATTATCTGGTAAAACCCATTACATACCAGCAGGTAGAAAAAGCACTGAACCGATGTGAGCTGCAGCTGACTGCTGCAGCCAGTTACGTTACATTTTCCACCGGCG
>URUZ01000418.1 GCA_900551225.1 uncultured Clostridium sp. | reverse complement strand
GCCTAGAGCGGATTGTGATAAAAGTCAAAATAAATATAAAATGATAATGATATATAGTAAAAAAAGTAAAAAATTTATGTTGTTCATTTGAAAAATGTGTTCTATGAGGTGGCGGGTTCTCTTGCTGGTCTGAAATATGTGTTATTTTTCTGGAGAGATTCTGGAGTTTTACAAAAGAGTGTGTCAAAAATGAAAAGGCATGTTAGATAATATCACTATAATCCTTGTAAAATCATTTGTTTTAAAATGACACACATTATGAAACAATCTAAAACCTGGAATGTTTTACAGAGAAAAATCAACGTGTTATAGTCTGCTTAACATTTTGTAATGAAACTTTCTTCAGGTATAGTTGGGGGAGAAGCACAGAAAATTTCTCGTATGCGTTTGTGGGGGAGAGAAGCAGAAAGTCCCCCGCAAACGTTGGTGGAAAAAGGACAGAAAGTCCCCGCAAACGTTGGTGGAAAAAGGACAGAAAGTCCCCCGCAAACGTTGGGTAAGAAGAGCAGAAAGTCCCCCGCAAACGTTGGGGGAGAAGAACAGAAAGTCCCCCGCATACGCTGGGGAAGAAGAACAGAAAGTCTCCGGCATACGTTGGAGAAGAACAGAAAGTCTCCCGCAAACGTTGGTGGAAAAGGACAGAAAGTCCCCCGCAAACGTTGGGTAAGAAGAGCAGAAAGTCCCCCGCAAACGTTGGGGAAGAAGAACAGAAAGTCTCCGGCATACGTTGGAGAAGAACAGAAAGTTCCCCCGCATACGCTGGGGAATATTGGAGGAGGGATGTCTATGTATCGGGTGCTGCTGTTGAGCCACGGGAATCTGGCCCGGGAGCTGCTGCGCACGGTGGAGATGGTGATCGGCGCGCAGCCGGAGGAGGCAGTGCGGGCGGTCAGTCTGGAGACGGGCCAGGATATGGATGAGTATTACCAGGTGATTGACCGGTTTGTGGCCGGATCGGCAGACCGGGGCGGCTGCATGATTTTTACGGATATTGCAGGGGGAAGCCCCTTTATCACATCTGCCCGGGTATACAGGGAACACAGCCCCAGGATGAAACTGGAGATCATCACGGGCATGAATCTTCCCATGGTCATCGAGGCCGTCTCCAACCGGATCTACGGCGATTTTGAGGCAGTGAAGGAAGAGGCCGTGCGGGAAGGCGCAGGCGGAATCCGTGCATTTTCGGACAGTATGCCGGTGTGCTGAGAGATGCCCCGGCCCTCGCCGGAGACTTTCAGCAAAGTGTGACCCACAGCTGACAGAAATATGATCAAACACACTCTGGCGTATGCAGAAGGTAAACAAGAGAAGGAGGGTATTGTATGAAGATTGTGATGTGCCGTGTGGATGAACGGCTGGTCCATGGGCAGGTGATTGCCTCCTGGGCCAAGATTCTGAGCATCAGGAGCATTCTTGTGATTGACGACCAGCTGGCCAAGGACAGTTTTATGGGAACTGTGCTGTCCATGGCTGCTCCGTCCGGGGTGAAGGTGGAGCTGGTCAGTGTGGACCAGGCGGCCGCCCGGATTGAGAAGGAAGGGGAAGAGGATGGGCTGAACACCATGCTTCTGTTCAAATCCCCCCAGTATGCCCTGGCCCTGATGGAGAAGGGCGTTGGTCTGAAGGAACTGAATATCGGCAACATGGGGGCCGGCCCGTCCAGAAAGGCGGTTTCCCGCAATGTGTACGCCTCCCCCGGGGAGGTAGAGATATTCAGGAAGCTTTTAGATATGGGGGTGGATGTGTACCTGCAGATGGTCCAGCAGGAAAGCAGGGTGAATATTGCCTCTAAACTGTAACCGCACACAATTCAACAAACATAAAAAGGAGTGGGGATTATGCAACTTATTCATGCACTGATTATTGCGCTTCTGACTTGGCTGGTGGCCACCGCATTTCCAATGTGGCTCAGGTGGTCCATGTATTTCGGGGCGCCGCTGGTGGCCGGTCTGATTAACGGCCTGCTTCTGGGGGATCTGTCCTATGGCCTTCAGTGCGGCGGTACCATCATGATGGCCTATATCGGTCTTGTGGCCATCGGCGGGTCCCTTCCGTCGGACCTATCCCTGGCCGGGTATCTAGGCGTCTACATGACCATGGCCTCTCATGCGGACCCGTCCGTGGGGCTTCCCATCGCAGTGTCCCTGGGCTTTCTGGGAATCCTTTGTTCCAACGCCAAGATGGCCCTGAACCCAATCTGGGTACACAAGGCCGACCAGTACGCGGCTGAGGGCAATGACAAGGGCGTTATCGCAATGAACCTGTTTGCCTCCCAGATTGTTCCATTTCTTACATACTTTATACCTGCATTTTTGTGCGTCATGTTCGGTGCGCCCTTTATGGATAAACTGCTGGCCATCGTACCGGCCCAGGTGATCGGCATTCTGAAGCTGATCGGAGCCATGATTCCGGCCCTTGGACTGGCGATGCTGATGAATATGATGAACAAGCGCTCCACAATCCCCTTCTTCTTCATGGGTTTTGTGTTTGCCGCATACTTAAAGCTGGATATTATTGCTTTGGCAATTCTGGGCGGCGCCTTTGGGCTGCTGCATCTGCTTTACACCGCAGGAAGGAGGACAGAGGAAAATGTCTGATGAGAGGAAGATTGTGCTGGATAAAAAGACACTGCGCCAGTCCTGGTGGAACTGGACCTGCTGGGGGCAGATCTGCTACAATTTTGAGCGCATGATGGGGCTTGGCTTCTGCCATTCCATGATTCCCATCTTTAAAAAGCTCTATCCCGATGATAAGGAAAAACGGGCGGAGGGCATGACGCGGCATTTGACCTATTACAATTCAGAGAATACCTGGGGCAGCCTGATACCCGGAATCGTGGCAGCCATGGAGGAGGAGAGGGCCAATGGAGCCGATGTGGAGGATGATGCCATCAGCAATATCAAGACCGCTCTGATGGGTCCCCTGGCCGGTGTGGGCGATGCCATCACCCAGGGAATTGTGAAGGTGATCCTTCTGGCCATTGGCATAGACCTGGCTATGCAGGGCAACCCTCTGGGTCCGATCCTCTTTGTGCTGGTATTTTCTCTGTATGCCCTTTTAGTGGGCTACACCTGTTACATGACCGGATACAAAATGGGTAAAAACGCAGTTGTCAAGATCTTAAGCGGAGGCCTGATCAAGGAGATTACAGAGGGCTGCGGAGCTATGGGTATGATGGTGCTGGGTGGCCTTGTGGCCACTAAAATAGGCATCTCCACGCCGCTGTCCTTTGCCCTGGGGGAGAAGGTGACGGAGATCCAGGCCCTGGTGGACCAGATCATGCCGTCCCTGCTGCCGCTGGCACTGTTCTTCGGCGTGTACGCCCTGCTGAAAAAAGGGATGACGCCCATGAAAACCAGGGGGCTTATCTTCCTGGCGGGAATATTGCTGTCGCTCACAGGCATCCTGATATAGGGCCGAATTACGCCCGGCCCCGTACCCGGCCCCCCGGCCCCGCACCCAACAATCGCAATAACGGAGGAATAAACATATGCACACATTAATGGAAGCCCATGAACAGACATTCGGAACAAAGAAACCGCTGATTGGCTGCCTGCACATGGCTGCCCTGCCCGGAAGCTATTACGCGGACCCCACAATGACTTACAAAGATCATATCCGGCGTTTGAAAGAGGACGCCAGGGTTCTGATGGAGGAAGGATTTGACGCCTGCGTGTTTGCCAATGAGGGGGACCGGCCGTATCTGAGCCGCGTAGGCCCTGAGACAGTTGCCTCCTACACCAGAATCGCCGCAGAGGTGGCAGAGATTCTGACAATCCCCTACGGCTGCGGCGTGCTGATCGACCCAATAGCCACCCTGGCCGTGGCCAAGGCCATAGACGCCAGGTTTGTGCGGACCTATGTGACAGGAACCTACAACGGCCTCTTTGGCTGGCAGTCCTTTGATCCGGGTGAGATCTTCCGCTACCAGAAACAGATTGGCGCGGAGTCTGTGCAGGTATATACCTATTTTGAACCCCACGCCGGAACCGGTATGGATACCCGGCCCGTTGTATCCCAGGTGGATGCTGCCCTGATGAACCTTCCCATTGCCGGCGTTCTCATGGGCGGCCCCAGAGCCGGGCTGCCGCCTCAGGCCTCGGCTCTGGGGACGGTGAAGGAACATTTCCCGGAAGCTCCCCTGATCCTGGGCAGCGGCGGAAGAGTTGACAACATCCAGGAACTGCTGACCATTGCCGACGGCGTCATCATCGGAACCAGCATCAAAAAAGACGGAATCCTCTGGAACCAGATTGACCCGGTCCGGGCTGCGGCCTTTGTGAAGGCGGCGCGGGGGACTAACGTATAGGTTATATAAGCAAATAAAAAGGGGCAGCCGCTCAAGCTAAATGTACTTAGCTAATGCGGCTGCCCCTTGATGACTTTAATTTACTTTACTTCTTATATCCGCACTTAGGGCAGACACCATTTTCATTTAATGCAATGCCGCATAATGGACAGCGGTCAATTTTGTTTTTTGTCTCGAATTCTGAGGAGGCTGCGTTGACACCGCTGGTAAAGGTAATCTTTGCAATGTTCAGCTTATCTTTTAACAGATCATAGACGATCTTGATCATGCCCTCAACAGTCATGGTCTCTTTTGTCACCACCAAACGGCAATCCGGATATGCTGTGGCAAGCTCTGTCTTGAAGGCGGGGCCCTTCATCTGATTGTGCGGTGCGCCGTCTTTAATGCCCTGTTTCTCGTAAACATCGAGTATCGCGGGCAGCAGCGGATCATCTTCACGCAGAATCAGCGCATGGTCAAAATTCTTCAGAACATCCCAGGCCGTCTTTTGGATCTCATTGCAGGGGAATACCATATTGACGCCGGGTTCAACGGAATCTTCCACTTCAATAGTCAGGATGCCCGTGTGTCCGTGTAAATACTGCGCCTCGCCTTTGAATCCAAAAAATCTGTGTGCATACTGAAGATCCAGTTTAGTAATACTTCTCATAATATTTCTCCTTTTCTTATTTTATATTTACGGGATGTGTCTGTACTCCCGCATGTGTACTTAACAGTTGCCGCTATGCTTATGTATTTTTACATTCGGAACAGATGCCCTTAAAAACGATATCGTGCCCTGTAAAGGTGAACCCATGGGCATCCTTTATGGATTTCTTCAGATCGGTTATATATTCCATGTCCACATCATAAACGCGGCCGCACTTTTCGCATCTCGCATGATAATGGTCGTGGCAGAGATGGTCGAAACGGTCGGCCCCGCCGGGAACCTCCACTTTTCG
>URUZ01000417.1 GCA_900551225.1 uncultured Clostridium sp. | reverse complement strand
CCACCCAGCCCCAGGCCCTCCCCGACAAAAAAGCCGCTCTCCTGGTGTACTGCCGTTCCGGGCAGCGCAGCAAAAACGCGGCATTCAAACTGGTGCAGATGGGCTACACCCATATATACGATTTTGGCGGGATCATTGACTGGCCCTATGAGACACAGCAGGGACCTACTCCTCCCTCAGACGCCCATAGATCTTAGCCAGCCTCCGGCATTTGCGGATGGTATGTCCGTCCAGCTCATCCGGCAGCATGCGCCAGCGCCAGTTCTTCCCAATGGTGGAAGGCTCATTGATCCGGCTGTCTGAGCTGAGCCCCAGATAATCCTGGACCGGGATCACAGCCAGGCGCGCCACGCTGGACAGGGCCAGACGGACGAAATCCCAGTGGACCTTGGACAGCGGCGTATCCTCATTGCCCAGATAGGCCACGGAGAATTCCTTGTCCTCAATATCCATGTGCTTATACCACCCGCACACAGTGTTGTTGTCATGGGTTCCGGTGTACACCACGCAGTTGCTGGTGTAATTGTGAGGCAGGTAATCATTGTCCGACCTGGTGTCAAAGGCAAACTCCAGCACCTTCATCCCCGGGAAACCGGTCTCACGCAGCAGCTCCCGCACGGACGGGGTCAGAAATCCCAGATCCTCGGCGATAATAGGCAGCTCCTGTCCGAAGGTCTCCTGCATTTTCCGGAAGATCTCAATTCCCGGCCCGTCCTCCCAGTGGCCGAACTCTGCGGTGGGGTTGCCGGCCGGAATGGAATAATACTGGTCAAAGCCCCGGAAATGGTCCACACGCACCATGTCATAGAGCTTGAAGCTGTAGGCCATCCGCTTCATCCACCAGTCATACCCGGTCTCCCTGTGGTAATCCCACCGGTACAGCGGGTTGCCCCACAGCTGCCCTGTGGCTGCGAAGCCGTCCGGGGGACACCCTGCCACAGCCGTAGGCTCATTCTTCTCATTAAACTGCAGCAGCTCAGGGTGCGCCCAGCTGTCCGCCCCGTCAAAGGCAACGTAAATTGGGATATCCCCGATTATGTACACGCCCTGCTGATGGGCGTAATTCTTCAGCCTCTCCCACTGCTCCTCGAATTTCATCTGCTGAAACTCATAGAACCCGATCTCATCACTGAGCCGCTGCCTGTACTCCCTGACTGCCTCCGGCTCCCTCATGCGGATATTTTCATCCCACAAGTTCCAACTGGTTTCCCCAAAGGAGTTCTTCACCGCCATATAGAAGCAATACTCCCGGGTCTCCTCCCCCAGCTTCTGCTCTGCCAATGCATGAACCTCCTCCGGCCCGCCGGCCAGCAGATCCCGGAACCGGGCGTAGGCCTTCTTCAGCAGCGAAAAACGTCCCTTATAGATCTTATCATACCAGATCTTTCTTGGGTCGTCCCCAAAGTCCACGGCATCGCACTCTTCCCTGGCCAGCAGCCCCTCCTTCACCAGGGTCTCCAGGTCAATAAAGTATGGATTGCCTGCAAATGACGAAAAGGACTGGTAGGGCGAATCCCCGTAACCGGTGGGCCCCAGGGGCAGTATCTGCCAGTAACGCTGGCCTGCTGCCTTTAATGTATCTACAAACTCATAAGCTTCCCTTGAAAATGCCCCAATGCCATACCTGGACGGCAGGCTGGCAACTGGCAGTAGCATTCCACATTCCCGCATAATTTTAATCTCCTTCTAAACCGTGGTGTTACTGTTCACAGCCTTACGTGGTCCCATTTTATCACATATGATCCGTGAAAACAACCCGCCCCGGCTCATCCGTCCCCATTTCTTCTCTTCGACATTTCCGGTAAGCGCCGGGCGGCATGCCGTATTTCCCCTTAAACAGCCGGTTAAAATAGGAAATGTTGTCAAACCCGCAGCGCTGGGCCACCTCCGTCACCTGCTCTGCCTCCGTCAGCAGAAACCTGGCCGCCATGGCCAGCCGGTAGTCGTTTATATACTCCACAAAGGTGACTCCCATGTGCTGACGGAAGAATTTCATAAAATGTGATTTGCTGTAAAAACACATCCCTGCGGCCTCCTCCACGGTCATTTCCTCCCCATAGTGAAGCTCAATATACCGGAGCAGGGCTTTGATCTTCTCCCTGGATTTCAGGCCGCCTGAAGGAGCCGTTTCCCGGAAATGCAGGCAGATCCTGAACAGGAACTGAAACAGCGCCCCCTTTACCGCCAGCTGGTAGCCATAGGGCCTGTCCCTGCACAGCCAGTCCATCTGACCAATACATCCCATGAATTCTTCATACTCCGGCGTTTCCCCGGTGATGTGGACCGCTGCCTGCCGCCCCTCCTCCACCAGGGGAAGGAGGAACTCTGCAGTGCAGACGTCATCCATTGTGCCCATGAGCATGGATTCCATGGTACTGCCGGCCTGCTGGCTGATGCCGTGTAACTGTCCCGGGAACACCACCACCGCCTCCCCGCCGCGGACATGGAAGGGCCGGGTATCCACAGTCACCGTGCCCTCCCCCTTCTTTATAACAATCAGCTCCATCTCATCATGCCAGTGAACAGGCACCTGGTCAAAATCCACAGGAATCGAACAGGGGTAAATGTTGAATGGGAAATCCCGCTTTGCGTGGGCCTTGACCTCATGGTAATACTCCGGTTTCTCCATCTTTCCACCTCTCCTCTGGTTTTTAATCGTATCGTACAAGTTTATGCCATCATTCTGCAAGTTTTTTCAAAATAACCGTACTATAATACAGATATAATAGCAGAAAAGGAAATGTGATACAATGACTGATATAAAAAACACCCCAATGATTACTCAGATTTTAGAAAAAACCTGCGGTAAACCCTTAAGCCAATGCACGGACCGCCAGATCTACGCCGGGCTGCTCTGCATGGTTAAGGATATGGCCGGCCAGAAGGAGACCGGGGCAGGCAAGAAGAAACTTTACTACATCTCGGCCGAATTTTTAATCGGAAAACTGCTGTCCAACAACCTGATCAACTTAGGGGTCTACGACCAGGTGAAGGAGGCCCTGGCGGCCTCAGGCCACGATCTGGCCCTTCTGGAGGAAATGGAGCCGGAACCCTCCCTTGGAAACGGCGGTCTGGGCCGCCTGGCAGGCTGTTTTCTGGACTCCATCGCCACCCTGGGCCTGAATGGGGACGGCGTGGGCCTGAACTATCATTTCGGCCTGTTCAAGCAGCTGTTTAAGGACAATAAGCAGGAGGAGGAGCCAAACCCATGGATGGAGGACGTATCCTGGCTCACCCCCACTGATGTGAGTTACACGGTGAACTACAAGGGCTTTAACCTGGTGTCCCGCATGTACGACATTGAAGTGACGGGCTACAACAACCGAACCAACAAGCTCCATCTGTTCGACGTGGAGAGCGTGGATGAGTCCATTTTAGAGGAGGGGATCTCCTTTGACAAGACGGACATCAAAAAGAACCTGACGCTGTTCCTCTATCCTGATGACAGCGACCGGGCGGGCCAGGTGCTGCGCATCTACCAGCAGTATTTCATGGTTTCCAATGCAGCCCGCCTGATACTGGACGAGGCGGCGGCTAAAGGCAGCACCTTCTACGATCTGCCCGACTACGCTGTGATCCAGATCAACGACACCCACCCCACCATGGTCATCCCTGAGCTGATCCGTCTGCTGACCGCAGAGCACGGCATGGACATGGATGAGGCGATTGATGTGGTGAAAAAGACCTGCGCCTACACCAACCACACCATCCTGGCCGAGGCCCTGGAGACCTGGCCCATCGACTATTTAAAACAGGCTGTTCCCCAGCTGGTCCCCATTATGGAGATTCTGGACGACAAGGTGCGCCGCAGGTTCCCCGATCCCTCTGTGGCGGTTATCGACAGCAGCGACCGGGTCCACATGGCACACATTGATATTCACTACGGCTTCAGCGTCAACGGCGTGGCTGCCCTGCACACCGATATATTAAAGGAGAATGAGCTCCACAACTTCTACAAGCTCTATCCGGAGAAATTCAACAACAAGACCAACGGAATCACCTTCCGCCGCTGGCTGCTTCACTGCAATCCTGAGCTGGCAGGCCTGATCACCGGCCTGATCGGAGACAGCTACAAGGAAGATGCCAGCGCCCTCACCGCTCTGAATGACAGCCGTTTTCTCAAGAATATCAAGGTGCTCCACCGCCTTCTGGCCATCAAGGACGGCAAAAAGCGCGCCCTGGCCAAATACCTGTACGAGACCCAGGGAATCCAGCTGAACCCGGACTCCATCTTCGACATTCAGGTTAAACGGCTACACGAGTACAAACGCCAGCAGATGAACGCCCTGTATCTGGTCCACAAATACCTGGAAATCAAGGGCGGCAAAAAGCCGGCCACCCCCATCACCGCCATATTCGGCGCAAAGGCGGCGCCGGCCTATGTGATCGCCAAGGACATTATCCACATGATCCTGTGCCTTCAGGAGATCATTGACAATGACCCTGAGGTAAGCCCATGGCTGAAGGTGGTGATGGTCGGTAACTATAACGTTTCCCTGGCGGAAAAGCTGATCCCCGCCTGCGATATCTCCGAGCAGATCTCCCTGGCTTCCAAGGAGGCCAGCGGCACAGGCAATATGAAGTTTATGCTGAACGGGGCAGTTACCCTGGGCACCGAGGACGGGGCAAATGTGGAGATCCACCAGCTGGTGGGGGATGAGAATATCTACATTTTCGGAGATTCCTCAGAGACTGTGATCGAACGCTATGAAGAGGCCGCATATTGTTCCAAGGATTACTATGACAATGATCCGGCGATCAAGCAGGCGGTGGACTTCATCACCGGGCCTGAGATGCTGTCAGTGGGTTCCCGTGAGAACCTGGAACGTCTCTCCAAAGAGCTTCTGAACAAGGACTGGTTCATGACCTTCCCGGACTTCAGAGCCTACTGCCAGGCCAAGGAGCAGGCCCTGTCCGACTACCAGGACCGCACCGGATGGGCTAAGAAAATGCTGGTCAACATCAGCCAGGCCGGTTACTTCTCCTCAGACCGCACCATTGGGGAGTACAACCGGGATATTTGGAAATTACAGTAAAAACCTGTGCCTTAAAACAGCTTCTCCATCACCGACTCCACAGCCTTCTCATTGCACCTGCTGCACCGCTTAAAATACCGCCTGTAATACTCAGTATACAGCAGATCGATCAAAAACATCTGGCTCACCTCCGCTGAGGTGGAGCCGCTCTGGAAAGGGCCTTCATTGGCTCCGCTCAGCAGCGTCACATCCGAGTAGGAGGTCAGGGGCGACTTCACGAACCGGGTGATGCAGATCACATACGCC
>URUZ01000416.1 GCA_900551225.1 uncultured Clostridium sp. | reverse complement strand
CTGCAGGCGTTGTTCGATGATATCAGCGAGGAGAAGCGGGAAGAGTATTTCGATGAATACCCGGATCGGGAGGATGAGTACGATGGAGATGAGAACAGGGCTTACGACAAAAACGCGTCCTTTAAGGTGACTGAGGAGCTGAACCGGATCGCAGAGCACAGGCTGGCTGCGGCCAGGGAGAAGGGCTATGCGGATGAACAGGTTTTTGGCGAGGGTACGCTGAAGGATTATTTAACGTCCATATCCTACCGGGGCGGCCGCACCTGCATGGAAGTGTATCTGCAGAGCTGCGAGGATGAGTCCGAGGCATATGACAAGTTTAGCCAGCGCATGATGGACCGCTATGAGAAGAAGGCGGACCGTAAATACCTTCCCGAGTATTACCGGGAGATCGGCATGGCCCGCCTGGAGGAAGGCGGGAAGCAATATTTTATGATTATAATGATGCGGTAGAGATACACCTAACCCGCAGGGAATCTAAGGAGCAGATGGTATGGGACAGAAGTTGCTTGAAAAGCTGAGACAGAGGAAGGACCCGGGGAGCGGGCAGGAGGTAAAAGAACCTGTGAAGGCCTCCTTCAGGCTGGCCCGTTTTATCATCCGGCGCAAGGGCTGGATTGAATCGGTGTTTGTGGCAGGCTGCGTGTTCAGCCTGCTGGCGATGCTGTTCGTCAATGTGAATTACGACCTGACGGAGTATCTGCCGGACACTGCCAAGTCCTGCCAGGGCTTAAACCTGATGGAGGACCAGTTCGGCTATCCGGGAACCGCCCGGATCATGCTGAAGGATGTGTCCCTGTATGAGGCCAAACAGTACAAGGATAAGCTGGAGGCAGTGGACGGAGTGGACCAGATCCTGTGGTGCGACAGCACGGTTAACATTTATTCAGGCCAGGATTTCATCAATGAGAAGGATATAGAGGATTACTACAAGGACGGCTGCGCGGTGATGGATGTCACCTTCGATGAGGGGGACACAGCCAAAAAGACCAGCAAAGCCATTGACCAGATGAAGGAGATCACAGGAGACAAAGGGTATTACGTAGGAATGGCGGTTCAGAACAAGTCCCTGACGGAAAATGTGGAAAGTGAGATGAGCCTGATCCTCACCGTGGCAGTCATCATGATATTCGTGGTGCTGTGCATCACAACCACCTCCTGGTCGGAGCCGATCCTGTTCCTGCTGGTGATGGGGGTGGCCATTCTGCTGAACCGGGGCACCAACATATTCATCGGCACAGTGTCCTTTCTGACCAACAACGTGGCCATGGTGCTGCAGCTGGCCACCTCCATGGACTACTCCATATTCCTGCTGGATGCATTTACCAGGGAAAAGGAGAAAGGGCTGAGTCAGGAAGAGGCCATGACAAATGCCATCGACCAGGCCATCAACTCCATTCTGGCCAGCAGCATGACCACTGTGGTGGGCTTCTTTGTACTGGTGTTCATGAAATTCACCATTGGTTTTGATATGGGCCTGGTGCTGGCCAAGGGGATCATTTTCAGTCTGATCACAGTGCTGTTCCTGATGCCCGCCATGATCCTGAAATTCGAGAAATGGAACGAAAAGACAAGGCACAGGCCGTTTCTGCCGGAGTTTACCAAGTTCAGCAAATGGGTCTATAAGGTCCGCTATATTGCGCTGATCGCCATGGCTATTGTGACGCCGCCCGCCTATGTGGCCCAGGGCATGAATGATTTCCTCTACGGCAACAGCGCGGTGGGCGCCAGCGAGGGCACCCAGGTGTACGACGACGATCAGGTGATTGTGGAGAAGTTTGGACGCAGCAACATGATGCTGATCCTGTACCCCAACACCTCCAAAGTGACGGAAAAGGAAATGTCGGATGAGCTGGATAATCTGCCCTATGTAAAGAGCGTGACCTCCATGGCCAACACCCTGCCGGAGGGGATACCGGAAGAATTTCTTCCATATTCGATAACCAGCCAGCTCCACACCAAGGATTACGGGCGGATGCTGGTATACATACGAACAAAGACGGAGAGTGACCAGGCGTTCCAGTGCTCCGATGAAATACAGGCCATCATGCATAAATATTACCCTTCCGATTCCTACCTGGTGGGGGAGACGCCGTCCACCCAGGATATAAAGAATACCATCACAGACGACTATGCCAGGGTCAATCTTCTGTCCATGGCAGGCGTGTTCCTGGTGGTTATGTTCAGCTTCAGGTCCTTTGCCATACCGGTGATTGTCATGATCCCCATTGAGATCGCGATTTTCCTCAACATGGCAATTCCCTATCTGGAAGGGGAGACCATGGTATTCATGGGTTATATCATTGTCAGCAGTATCCAGCTGGGGGCCACGGTGGATTACTCCATCCTGCTGACCAACAGCTATGTGGACTGCCGCAAGACCATGGAGAAGATGGAGGCGTGTATCAACGCCCTGAAGCTGTCCTGTCCGTCGGTGTTCACATCAGGCACCATCATAATACTGGCCGGATATATTATCCACTTTATATCCACCACAGCGGCCATCGGAGATCTGGGACACCTGATCGGACGCGGCGCGCTGCTGAGCGTGTGCCTGGTGCTGACCGTGCTGCCGGCGCTGCTGGTTATGTTTGACCGGATTATCACCAGCAATGAGTGGGACCGCGTACAGAAATTTATAAAGAAACGCAGGGAACGGCGAATTGCCCTGCTGAAAAAAGGAATCAGATTCATTGCCGGAGGCCGTCCGGCAGGGGAGAACGAACCAATGGAGGTGAATAGCGATGAAGCGCTATAAGAAGAGAATTACATCAGCAGCCCTGGCGGCTCTTATGCTGTGCACCAACGTGGGAGGACCCGCACCGGCCTATGGAGCCCAGGCCGGAGTGGATGTGGATGAAACAATGTATGTGAACCTGGATTACTATGGTAAGACCTCCAAGGTCAATGTAGTGAAGAGCTGCAGCCTCAACGGCAACACAGAGTTCACGGATTATGGTAGCTATGAAAATGTGACCAATATGTCGGACGGAACCCAGCCCCAGCTTGGGGACGGAACCGTGACCTGGAGTCTCCCGGCGGACCGCAGCGGGAGATTCTACTACCAGTGCACCCTGGAGAATGACCAGGTGACCCTGCCATGGGATTTTGATGTGTCCTACAAGCTCAATGGAGTGCCCGCCAACGCGGACCAGCTGGCCGGGGCATCCGGCCTTGTGGAGATCAATGTCAAGGCCGACCCCAATGAGGGGGCCAGAGACTATTACAAGAACAACATGGTGCTGATGGTAGCTGTGCCCGTGGATATGTCCAAGTGCTACAGCGTGGAGGCAGAAGGATCTCAAACCCAGAATCTGGGAGAAACCACAGCAGTGGTATTCACTGCCCTGCCCGGAGAAGAAGGGGACTACACGGTGCGCATCGGCACCGACAGCTTCGAATCCATCGGCGTGATTATGGCCATGGCGCCAGGCACGGTGGAAGATCTGGAACATGTGAAGGATCTGAAAGAGGCCAAGGACACATGGCAGGATGCAGGCGACCAGCTGTATGACAGCCTGGAACAGATGGCTAAGTCCATGGAAGGTATGCGGGAGGGCGTTAACTCCGTGAAGGAGGGCGCCCAGACAGCAGAGCGGGCCAGGCAGACCTGGAGCGGTTCCAAGGACAGTATCCTGGCCGGGAACGACCAGACCCTGGCAGCCCTGACCGCCATGTCCGGCCAGATGGAGACCATGGTGCCCCACCTGCAGACAGCTAAGGAGTCGGCAGAGGTGGTTCATCAGGGGATGAACGATATCGTGGACACCCTGGGGGAGATGCAGGAGCCTCTCCGCAAGCTTCATACGCGGTTAAAAAATGTGGAAAATGATATGGACAGTCTGTCCACAGAACTGCCGGAGATCCAGAAGCTGATGCTTCAGGTAGTTGAACTGGATGCCAAGTTCCAGTACAATGAGCAGTCCATACTGATGGAGCAGCAGCAGATGCAGGACGCTTTTATGTCCATAGATGAGCTGTATTTTGATGAAGAGGCGGAGGAGCCGGAGGAAGCAGAGAAGCCGGTTAAGGAACAGCCCGGGAACGGAAACAGCGGAACAGAGAATGCCGGCCCCACAGCCCCGGAATCCGGGACGGATGAAGCCGGTAAAAATGGCGCGGGCAGTTCAGCGGCGGCCGGCGGCAGCGAAGGCGCAGGCAAGCCGGACGGCGGTAATGCCGGCAGCGGTTCAAGCGGCAGCGGCTTAGATGGCAGCGGTTCGGACAGCAGCAGTAACGGCAGTGGTAATACTGGCAGCGGCAGCTCAGGCGGCGGCTCGGACAGCAGCGGCAGCGTCAGTGGTAATACAGGGAGCAGCAGCCCGGACAGCAGCAGTACCGGCAGCGGCAGTTCAGGCAGCAGCACCTCCGGCAGCAGCAATTCCGGCAGCCCAGCCGGCACCACTCCAGGCAGCGGCAGCCCGGACAGCACCACTTCCACCCCGGCCTCAGACCCCGCCCCAGAGCAGACCGGGAATTCGGCCGGCGCAGGTGCGGCGGACAGTGCCAGCGCGTCCCTCGGTCAGCCCGCAGCGTTCCAGGCCGCAGCCCTTCAGGCCAGCGTGGTCCGCCACAGCGTGCCCCTGGTAGGTGCAGGGCTGCCGCCGGAGACAGTGCTGGCGATGTTTGCCAAAAAGACGGAGTCCCTGACAGAGCTTGCCAAACAGAGCGGCCAGCTGGTGTCAACCATGAGCAGTATGACCGGTGACACAGCAGATGCGGCCAAGTACACCCGGGAGCTCATCGACAACCTGGATTTCCTGATTGAGGACGTCACCGCCTTAAACGATTCACTCAATGTCTATTACCCGGATCTACAGGACGCCCTGACCGACTCCAAGGAGCTGGTGAACCGCACGACTGAGGCCCTTAACAGCGGAATCAGCACCATGAGCATTTTACAGAACACGCTGAAGAACAGCAGCGATGACTTTGATGCGGCCGCCAGAGACAGCCTGCGGGGCAGCATGGATCTGCTGGACCAGAGCTTAAGCGTGCTGGACAGCACCACGGATATGCGCCAGGCAGGGCGCACCATGAAAGATACACTGGACAACGAGCTGGATAAGTTTGACACAGACAACCGTTTCCTGTTCATGGACCTCCGACAAAAACAAGGAACCAAGGACCCTGCAGATCGTACTTCGCACCGACGAAATCAGCCTGGACGATGATCAGAACAAACCCATGGACGTGGAGCAGGAGAAGGAGACCGTCAGCCCTCTGCGCAGGATGTGGAATGTACTGGTGAAGATGTGGCATGCCATTGTGGATATATTCAAAGAACGCTGAGTTACAGGTAGGGGTCTTTCTTGGGGTTGGGTATATGGGGATTTAG
>URUZ01000415.1 GCA_900551225.1 uncultured Clostridium sp. | reverse complement strand
ATGGCCATTGCTTCATGGCCGTCGCTGCATGGCCATTGCTTCATGGCCGTCGCTGCATGGCCATTGCTTCATGGCCGCCGCTGCATAGCCATTGCTTCATGGCCGCCGCTGCATAGCCATTGCTTCATGGCCGTCGCTGCATGGCCATTGCTTCATGGCCGTCGCTGCATGCCATTGCTTCATGGCCGTTGCTTCATAGCCATTGCTGCATAGCCATTGCTGTACGTTCATCGCGGCTGAGGCCTTGCCGGCAGCCCCGGCAATCTTATTACAAACCGGATTCCGCCTTCCTCCCTGTTTTCCGCATATATCCTGCCCCCGTGCTTCTCCACAATGGCCCTTGTAATGGACAGTCCGATTCCCATTCCGCCCGTCTTTTTACTTCTGGATTTATCCACCCGGTAGAAGCGCTCGAAGAGATAGGGCAGTTCCTCCTCCGGCACGCCGATCCCATTGTCCTCCACCGATATAACACAGCCGCCATCTTCCCCTGGTCCATAATGAATCCTGATGATACCGCCGGTAGGCGTGTAGGCCAGGGCATTGGACAGCAGGTTGATCATGCACTGCTTTAAGCGGTAATAATCGCCGTGAAGAACAGTCTCCTGCCCTGCCTCCACCAGCAGGGAAATCTCCTTATTCTTCAGTTTGATCTCAAAATCATGGGCCACATCATCACACAAATCCTTGAAATCAAAGGACATAAGGCTCAGCTCCAGATTCCGGTTCTCCAGGGAATACAGCTCCTGCAGCTGTTCCACGATCTTCACCAGGCGCAGAATCTCCCCATGGCAGCTCTCCAGACGGGCGGAGGACGGTTCCCAGATCCCGTCAATCATGGCCTCCATATGGCTCTGCAGATTGGTCAGAGGCGTCCTGAGCTCATGGGCTACATCAGCCGTGATCTGGCGCTTCTGGCGCTCTTCCTTCTCCAGGGCCAGGGACATTTCATTAACAGCCTTTACCATGTGATGGGTTTCACGCATCCGGCTGTCCACGTCCGCCTGGACGCCATATTCGCCCCCGGCGATTTTCTGGGCCACCAAAATAACGCTGTCAATAGGCCTGGAGACGGCCCGGGCAATGAGAATCCCCAGAATAATCACCCCAAGCAGGGCAATCCCCCCAATGACAAGCAGGGAGCTGTTCAGATCACTCATCAGCTCCAGCTCCTGGTCGCTGAGGGAATAGGGGCCGTAATACCCAACATTTAACGTTCCGAATACGTTCTCTCCCTTTTGCAAAGGATAGGTTTCCTCCGTATATTTCCCGTTGAAATCAGGATATCTCCCCTTCATATTGCCCTCTGCGTGCTGCAAAATGATCTTGCACTCCTCAGAACGGTGGGTGCGCATGTCCCAGTCTATCTCCTTGTTCATGGTCTGGACATGGATAATATAGCCGTTCTGCAGGGCCGCGTAGCCCAGGACACCGATGCCGTTCCTGTCGAGGGCACCTGTCTTTTCATCATAGAGCTGGCCGATCTGACCGGCCATCTGCTCAATCTGCGTCTCCTGCTGCTTTTTCGCATACGCTTCAAAGAGCTGGTCCACTCTGATATTAAAACAGATGCTCAGGCTCAGCACTATCAGAAGGGCTGTCATGGAATATGATAAAATCAGAATATTCTTTAAGCTTCTCTTCATTCTGTCTCTCCGGCAAACTTATAGCCCAACCCATGAACAGTAAGAATATAAGAGGGATACCTGCGGTCCTCCTCAATTTTCGACCGGATTCCTTTGATATATGTATCAATACTCCGGTCATAGCCATCAAAATCATCATTTAATGCATACGTAATCAATTGTTCCCTGGAAAAAATGCGGTTGGGCGCCTTTGCCATGGTCAGTAAAATCTTGATCTCCGTGGGCGTCAGGTAGATCTCTTTACCGCAGACCTTGACAATCATGTTGTCAAAATCAATCACCAGCCTGCCCCCATTGTAAGATACAGGCATGCTGGTCAGCTCATCGCTCTCCGCCCGCCTCAGAACTGCGCCCACCTTTGCTACCAGCGCCCTGGGGCTGAAGGGTTTGAAAATGTAGTCGTCCGCGCCGATCTGCAGGCCATGGATCAGATCCGTCTCCTCTGTTTTGGCCGTCAGCATGATGATGGGCACCCGGGAACTGATCCGTATGGTCTGGCAGATCTGCTCCCCCATCATATCCGGAAGCATCAAATCCAGTAAAATCAGCGAGACCTCATTTTCCTTAAACAGCCGGAGGGCAGTTGCCCCATCATAGGCGCTGAGGACCTGGTAACCCTCTTTCTCTAAATATCCCTGCAAAACCTCAACGATTTTTTCTTCATCATCCACAATGAGTATGGTTCTTGGTTGTTTCATGTATTCACTCCGTTTTTTTACTCTACTATAACACACGTCTGACGGACAGGATAGGCTTATAATTCACAGGTGATATCTTGATACCGCCTTTCGGATCGCTGGCGTGAACCAGCTGATTCTGTCCCTTGTAAATGCCGATATGTCCTCTGTATGAGACAATATCTCCCGGCTGTGCATGTTCAATTCCTCCCACGTCAGCGCCCACTCTGCCCTGGTCCCTGGAAGTTCTTGGGAGGGGCACGCCAAACTGCTCATAGACCTTCAGGACAAACCCGGAACAGTCCGCCCCATTGGTCAGGCTTGTTCCTCCGTAGACGTATGGGTTGCCGATGAACTGGGAGGCGTAGGCAGCAACCTGTTCGCCGGTTGTGGGCTGGGGCGCCGTTTCCGTGGCCGCTGCTTCCGAATCCCCGGCCGCCTCTGGCCCCAGCTGCTGCTCTGCTGCCTGCCCGCCTGCTGCGGGATCGGCAGTCTGGGCCAGCGCCTCCATGGCCTCTGTGCCCGGATGAGGCTGGATGACTGTGGTTGCTGCTGCTATATCCGCTTTGGCGGTAATATCCCCGGTGGCCGCAAAAAACAGGGCGGAAAAAACCGCCAGTATCATTTTGGTTGTTGTCATTTGTATCTCCTATTCATTCCGTATTTGTTACATTTCTGTTACAAGATACTACATGAATGTGGGGATTGTGTGAGTTTTTTAAATTTCTCTTATGGATTTACAGCACCCTGACCTCAGCCCGTTCCTTCTGCGCCGTGCGGAAATACTTCACGCCGGGATATCCCAGAACCAGGGCAGTCACAACCTTTTTCCCGCCTCTCAGGCCAAATGCCTTCCGCAGTGTGGGAGAGAGATTTGACGCCATAGAGAAAAAGCCGCTGTACAGCACTCCCAGGCCGCAGGCCCGAGCCATCAGCTCCATATTAGACGCGGCAAGGGCGCCGTTCAGCTGATCCTTTGAAACCACCAGGATAACAGCAGGCGCTTTTTTGAAAAAGAAATGATCGTCAATGGTCATATTCCTGGCAGATGGCATAATCTTTTTTGCCAGCGGCATCATCTTTCTGAACATACGCACCGCTGTCTTTTCATATTTCCCAATCTCTTTTGTCAGCACAACATAAGATACGTTCTGTGCATTACCCCCGGTTGGGGTCAGACGTCCCGCCTCAATAATCTGCCGGATTACCACTGGGTCTACCTTTTGATCTGTAAACCGCCGGATGCTTCTTCTGTTTCTGATGGCTTCCAGCAGCTGTTTCGCATCTAAGGAAGCCGGTCCCTCTATCTCCTTGGGCGGTTCATCAAAGCCGGTCATGGAAACCGCAGCCTTTGGACAGATTGCGACACAATGGCCGCACTTAATACAATCCTGGGAAATGATCTCCGCCTTTTTATTTGTAACCAAAATATTGTTAACCGGGCAGTCGCTCCGGCATAATCCACAGCCAATACATTTCGCCTGATCGACATGAATATTATGAGCTTTCATAGGCTAATCCTCCATAATGTAGTATTTATGATTCCCCTGTGATTTTGTCTTATACTCAATGGCCTCCGCCGGACAGCCTCCGATACAGGCCATACAGTGTGTGCAGTTCCCTTTCCAGGCAGGTCTGCCATTGACGATCTCAACATTGTTAAGCGGGCATCTCTGAGCACATTTTCCACAGGAAATGCAGGAATCAGACACTCTGAAGCCCTTGTCATGCACGATTAATGGATAAAAGATCAGGTTCACAGGGCCGCTCTGCACCCTGTCCTTAAACGTCACCGGGCGCCGGGGGAACATTTCCCCGTCCCTGATTTGTTCCGCTAAGGTATTTATGCCCGGCAGCGCTTTCTCCATAATCTGCTTACATTCTTCCTCCCCCGGCGTGGAAAATACCGCCACATAGTTTTCCGGCATAACCACTGAGGCAAGCCCGCAAAAACGCAGCCCCTTCTGCGCGCAGAGCTTCTTAGCATACGCTGCAGCGTTGCCGCAGTCGCCGCCGCATGTAAGCACAAAATAAGCGTCTGCGCTGCCTTCAAACCCTGTTTCCCGAATCCAGCGCTCCACCACCCTGGGAATACGCCAGGCATAGGTTGGCATTACAAATACATATGGGCGGTCCGAACGGTAGGTCCCCCGTTTCCCCTCCTTCAGGCATTGGTTCACAGATACCATTTTATCATTGACAGTCTCTGCAATCTGTTTGGCAGCCAGCTGGCTGTTCCCTGTTCCGCTGAAATAAAAAATCATAGAATCACTCCTCTTGACATTGATCAGTTTGTTTAATATGATATAAATTGTATCATATTGAGTTCCAATGTCAACAGGGATACCTGAGACAAAAAAAGGAGATATGTATCATGGACAAGCGAAAAATAGCCAATCAAAGGGTAAAAGACCGCTTATTCTGCGCGCTCATTGAATTTGCCCAGCAAAAAGACTGGTCTAAGGTCACCGTTACAGAACTAATCGAGAAATCCGGTGTCGCTCGCGCCTCCTTTTACCGCAATTTCCGGTCAGTTGAAGAAATCATAGATTATGGAATCGGAGAGATGGCACGCCGGTATCATGACGGGATGCCGGCTGACACCCATGACCCCCACAGCCTGGTAAGTATGCTGTATAAGTTCCGGTTCTACCAGGAATATGCAGATCTGGTCCTGGCCTTCCACCGCGCCAAGGTCTCTACCACCCTGCTGGATATTATCACAGACTGCGAAATCGACAACCGCGGCGATATGTCCTCCAGTTCCATTTCTAGGTATGAATTGTATTATTATGCGGGGGCATTTTATAATATGATGCTGAGCTGGCTGGAAGGCGGTATGAAGGAGACGCCGGAAGATATGGCGGAAGAATTTCTGCGCATCTCAAATCAGTAAGTGCTGCAAATGGGGCTGTAAAAAATGGATTGATTTAGGGGTGGAAGGGTACGCGGACGTTGGCTGGTGTATTGGCCGTGAAAAGAAGGAGGTTGGGGTGGGGAGGACAGCGGAGGGGCCGGCTCC
>URUZ01000414.1 GCA_900551225.1 uncultured Clostridium sp. | reverse complement strand
GCCCGGCTCCTTGATGGCCAGGTTCTGCGTGGAGGGGAACCGGATGTTCGACCAGGTGGCCCGGGAGCTGGATATTCCTTTAAAGAGGACAGGGAAGCTGATCGTCGGCTTTACCCCGGAGGACAGGGGCCGTTTGGAGCAGATGAAGGCAATAGGGGACCAGAACGGGGTGCCGGGCCTGGAGCTCATTGATAAGGAGCGGATTCATGAGATCGCTCCCACAATCGGCGGAGAGTTTGCCATGTGGTCGCCCTCCACCGCCATTTTAGATCCCTTCCAGTACTTTTTTTCACAGGAGGTCACAAGTATCTTGCGTGAAGGCCAGGTGTATACCGTCACCACGACGGGGGACGCCTTCCGGTCCCGCTGGATCATCAACAGCGCGGGCCTGGGCTCCGGCCGGATCTCAGCGATGCTGGGAATCGATGAGTATACTATCTACCCATGCAGGGGCGAGTATTTCATTCTGGACCAGAAGGCAGGGGACCTGCTTCCCGTGCCGGCCTACCCGGTGCCAAACCCCAAGGAGGGCGGCCTGGGAATCCATCTGACGCCCTCAATTGACGGCAATGTGTTCATCGGTCCAAGCTCTGAGTACATAGAATCGGACGGCGACTATTCGGTTACCCAGCACACCATGGATCTGCTGATCGCCGACGGCTCCAAGATCTTCCCTTATCTGAAACGGGAATATTTTATCCGCAACTTTGCCGGAATCCGGCCCAAGCTGGCTCCCAAGGAGGAGGGCGGATACCATGATTTTGTGATTGAACGCAGGGAGTGCGCCCCCTACGCGGTGAACCTGGTGGGAATCGAGTCCCCGGGGCTGACCAGCGCGGTGCCCATCGCCAGGGAGGTGGTGCGTCTGATGGAGGAGATGGAGCAGCTGACGCCCAATCCTGACTTTGACCCCATCCGCAGGCGGGTGGTGACCTTCAGGGACAAGACGCCGGAGGAGCAGGCTGAGCTGATCCGCCAGAACCCGGATTACGGCGAGATCATCTGCCGCTGCGAGTGCATCACCAAGGCAGAGGTGCTGGCGGCAATCCGCAATCCCCTGGGCGTACACACCATGGCCGGAGTGAAATACCGCTGCCGCTCCATGATGGGCCGCTGCCAGGGCGGTTACTGCCAGACCAGGATCGCGGAGCTGCTGATGCAGGAGACTGGCATGAGCAGGGAAGAGGTGCGCTACAACCGGGCGGACGGATGGCTGTTTACCGGTTCTATGAGATGAGGAGAGATGAATATGGAACTTTTACATAGACAAGTGATCATAATCGGCGGCGGACCTGGTGGCCTGGCCGCTGCGGTGCAGCTGCATAAAAAGGGAATCCGGGACATCCTGGTGATCGAGCGGGAGCACCATCTGGGCGGAATTCTGCGCCAGTGTATCCATGACGGCTTCGGCCTGACCCGGTTCGGCCAGACCTTAAGCGGGCCTGAGTACGCCCAGCGGTTTATACAGGAGGCGGAGGAGCTGGGCATAGAGACTGTGACGGACACCACTGTGACTGACATCACCCTGGACCGCATAGTAACCGCGGTGAATGCTTCCGGGCTGGTCCGCTGTCAGGCGGATGCCGTGATTCTGACCATGGGGTGCAGGGAGCGCACCAGAGGCGCCCTGTCCATACCTGGGGAGCGCCCTGCCGGGGTGTTCACAGCCGGCGTGGCCCAGACCTATATTAACCTGAAGAACACCATGGTGGGCCGCAGGGTGGTAATCCTGGGTTCCGGGGACATCGGCATGATCATGGCCAGGCGCATGACGCTGGAAGGGGCAAAGGTGCTGGCCGTATTCGAGATCCAGCCATATCCCAGCGGCCTGGTCCGCAATATTGAACAGTGCCTTAACGACTACGATATTCCGCTGTTCCTAAGCCACACAGTGACCAATATAAAGGGCCGTTCCCGCCTGGAATCCGTCACGGTGAGCCAGGTGGATGAGCAGTTAAAGCCAATCCCAGGCACAGAGCAGGAGTATGAGTGCGACACACTGATCCTCTCAGTGGGCCTGATCCCGGAGAATGAGCTGTCCCTGAAGGCCGGGGTAGATCTGGACCAGCGGACCAAGGGGCCTGTGGTGGATGAGAATTACCAGACCAGCACCCCCGGGATCTTCGCAGCGGGCAATGTGCTCCATGTCCATGATCTGGTGGATTTTGTATCTCTGGAGGCGGAGCGTCTGGCGGATGCAGTGGTCTCCTTCGTGGACGGGCAGGGTCTGGCTCCCTGCGCGATCCCTGTGGAGACGGACGCCCTGGTGAGCCACACCATACCCCAGTCCATCAGCGGCGCCAAAGATGTAACCCTGTCCCTGCGGGTCAGGAAGCCTCTTAGGAACTGCCGCCTGGAGGTGCGCCAGGACGGCGCGGTACTGGCTTCCAGGAAGCTGAAAAAGGCCATCCCGGCCGAGATGGAGCAGATCAAGCTGCCCTGTGCCGGCCTGGTGTCCGATCATCCGGTAAAGGTGGTGATTGTCAATGAATAGAGTATTTACCTGCATTTTGTGCCCCAACGGCTGTGAGATCGAGGCAGCGTATGAGGGGGAGAATATCCTGAGCATGGAGGGGAACCTCTGTCCCAAGGGCAAGGACTATGTGACCCAGGAGCTGGTCAGCCCCATGCGCAACATTGCCACCTCCGTGCTGCTGGAAGGGGGAGAACTGCCCCTGGCCAGTGTGCGCCTGGACCGGCCCATCCCCAAGAACAAGATCTTTGATGTGATGGAAGAGATAAAAAATAAGCGCCTGAAGGCCCCGGTATCCATCGGGGATGTGGTGATCCACGATGTACTGGGCACAGGCGCCGATGTAATTGTGACTAAAAATGTTAAATAAGCTTCTGGAAACCCAGCCGCAGATCGCCCTCCTCAGAGCCTCCTATGAGGCGGAGGGTTCCGCAGGCTGTGTACCCGTTTTTTACAAGGGCTCTCTGCATGGACAGATTATCCGGGTGAGTATCCACGCGCACGCTGTGGTATCCCCGGGCCAGGCAGAGGGCCTCTGATTCTTTAAACAGGCGGGCGGCCAGTCCGCCGCCCTTTAACTCCTGGGACACGCAGACACGGTGCAGGGCCGTGTAGGGGCTGTGATCCAGCCAGGCGCCGTCAATCTGCTCATAGCTGGGATCATCCCCTTCCGCCAGGGTGATCATGGCCACAACCCTTCCCTGGTCCTCCAGAACGTGGACCTGGCCGGCCTTTATCCCTTCGGCCAGTCCCCGGGCATCCGGTTCCCCCTTCTGCCACTGGTCGATGCCGCCGGCCTTAAACGACTCCTTGGCCTGGTCCACCATGACCATCATCTGACTGATATCTGTTTCCTCCGCAAGACGGTAAATCATCCGTTTTTCCTCCGTTCAACTATAATGCTTACAGTATACAGAGGCGGCCATGGGCCGGTCAATGGTTTTCGGAAATTTTGGATTTGACTTTAGGACATATCTCCGCAGAATACCACCACAAGTTCGGGCGTGGTCTGGGCCGGAATGCTGCGGGTTGAAGTGGAATAGATCACAAACAGGATCTGGTTCTCCAGCGGACCCTCATAAATCTGGCCGTTGGCGGTGCGGATTCTGGTGGACTGGCCGATGTTCAGCTTCAGAGTGTTGTCCTCATCGGTCAGGGTGCTGTCGAAATAGGCCAGATGGGCGGTCTGGCCTGTATTTAATATGGCTGCGGCCAGGGGGCTGTACTGGGGCGGGTAGATCGTGATCATGGGCGCATTGGCATCATAAAACGCTGCGATGCGGTGGCCGGTGCGCAGGGTTTCGCTGTCCAGGACCCATGTGTCGGGGCTGACCATCAGGGTGGCCGGTCCCTGGTCCGTCCACATGGAGACCGTAGTCGTGCAGCCGCACCACTCCCAGGTACAGTTGCGCAAAGGCCTGACATTGGTGATTGTGCCGGTTACAGAAGCATAACGGCTCATAGGCACCTCCTTGAGATACTTTATTATCTATGCCAGTATATTCCCGCTCTGGCCCCTGTTTGCATGTCCGGGGGTATTAAGGTTTGAGACTCCTTTACTAAGACGCGGAGGCTTAGTATAATGGAACAGACAGTACATTTAATAAAATGAGGTGAAACAGATGAAGTTTGAAGAACGCGTACTTGAACATGAAGAGCGGCTGAACGAAACGGACGACGACATTGTGGATTATATACGCAGCCACAGAAATGATATTATGAAATTGTCCATCCAGAAGATTGCAGATGATCTCTACATTGCGCCCAATGCGGTGATGCGGCTTTCTAAAAAATTGGAGTACAGCGGTTTCTCGGAGCTGAAGTTTTCAATCCAGAATGAAAGCCGGCCCAAAGACAGCGGCATGACCATCAGCGCCCAGATCCTCGGACAGCTGCCTGCAAATATTGTAAAAACCCTGGATACAATTGACGTCAATATCCTGAAGAAAACATCTGCCATGATGAAGAGGGCCAGGTGCTGCATCTTTGCGGGGGTGGGGGACTCCACCTATTTCTGCGAGATGCTGGGCAAGAATCTGAGATGCCTGGACTGCAGCGTACAGTTCTACCAGCAGATACATGATATGTTTTACGCGGTCAGACATGGCTGCAAGGAGGACATGCTGATTGTGATCAGCGCCAGAGGGGAAAATGACCGGCTGATCGACCTGGCCAGGGAGGCGAAGGACATGGGGATGCCTGTGGTGAGCATCACACATTTCTACGAAAACAGGCTGGCCCGGGAAGCAGACATAAACTTATTTTTCTGGGGGGAGGACCGGGAAGTGCAGGGATATAATGTGACGGACAGAAGCGGCCTGATGGTGTTAGTCAGACTGCTGAGCGAGGAATTCTGGCAGGGATATGTGGAGGTGTGATGCTTTAGTGCCTCCCGGCGTAAATACGCCGGGAGGCACTAGGTGTGTAAATTTACACAACGTCCGCATTCTTTGTAGATAAATTATGAAAAATAAGCTTCCCCAAAATTGTGTGCTATACTTGCCTCAAGATTAACCGAGGAATATTTCCGACGAATATGAAAGGGGTAAACTATGAATCTGCAACGTGCAACAAGTAGAGAGCTGATCTGCCTGGACTGTGAGTTTTCCACGAAACTGGAGGCAATCAATTATCTGACAGACAAGCTGGATGCAGCAGGGAAGCTGTCGTCCAGAGAGGAATTTTACCAGGCTGTTCTGGAGCGTGAATCCATATCAGAGACAGGAATTGACATGGGTATGGCCATTCCCCACGGAAAGAGCGGCGCCGTCAGGGAGGCTGCCTTCGCTGTGGCAACGGTGAGGAATCCCATCAGCGGGTGGGAGAGCATTGTGCCCGGCAACCAGGTCTCCATTGTGTTTTTGTTAGCCATTCCTGAATCAGAG
>URUZ01000413.1 GCA_900551225.1 uncultured Clostridium sp. | reverse complement strand
AATAAAGACAGTTATGTCTACGAGGCCAAGACGGCCAGCGAGGTGATCCGGATGATCGCTGCCGACTTTCAGCTTCAGGTGGGAGAATTGGAGGATACCGGATATGTGATTGAGTCCCGGATCATGAAGGACAAGACGCTGTTCGATATCATTCTGGACGCCCTGGACCTGACCATGATCTATACCGGGAACATTTTTGTATTCTACGATGATGCTGGAAAACTAACACTGAAAAATGCAGAGAACATGAAATTAGGCGTCACCATCAATAACCAGACGGCCCAGGATTATGATTTTAAGATCAGCATTGACCAGGATACTTACAACCAGATCAAGCTCTACCGGGATAACGAGGAGAGCAAAAAGCGGGATGTATTCATGACCAAGCACACAGAGAACATCAACAAATGGGGAATCCTGCAGCACAATGAAAGCATTGACAAAGGAGCGAGCGGCCAGGAGGTGGCGGAGCGCTACCTGGCATATTATAACCGGCCAACCAGGAGCCTCTCTATCAAAGGCGCGTTTGGAGACATCCATGTGCGCGCGGGCTGCATGCTTCCAGTGCTGTTGGATGTTCAGGAAATGCAGCTCAAAAATAATCTTCTGATTGAAACAGTAACCCATAAGATTGACCAGGGTATCCATACCATGGATCTGACATTGAGAGGAGCGGGTATCAGTGGCTGACGCACAATGGATTGAAAATATGAAACGGATCATGACGCAGGCCGTAGAAGCGGGGGACCCTTGTGATATCATACCGGGGACCGTGGTCTCAGCTTCCCCGCCAGCGGTGCAGATTGACCAGAAAACGACGGTTAAGGGCAGCCAGCTACTGGTGCCCAAGCGGCTGACGGACCACACAGAGACGATGGTGATCCCTGAGGTTGGTGAGGTTGCAGTGACAGTCAAAAGTGGGCTGAAGACGGGAGAGCAGGTATTGCTGCTGCAGAAAAAGGGCGGCCAGCAATTTCTGGTTCTGGATCGTTGGTAGAAAGGAGGGCGCAACCATGCTGCCAAATACAGGCGATATACTCAATCAGGATTTTTCCATTCAAAAGCAGCCCGCAAAGTCATACCGCTTGAAGGATCAGAACATATCTGGAAAGGTGGACGGTATGGGGGCCGTGAAGCAGGCCGTGTACTGTATCCTCAGTACGAAGCGGTTTGAGCATATCATTTACAGCTGGTACTATGGCCAGGAGTTTACAGACCTGCATGGTGGTTCCATGGATGTAGTGAAAACAAAAATAAAAAAGAGAATCAAGGAAGCACTGACGCAGGATGACCGTATCCATGATGTCGGTGCTTTTTCGTTCACAAGGAATGGAAAGAAGTTGCTTGTAAGCTTTACCGTTTCCTGTGACCGGGGAGAGTTTAAAGCGGAAAAGGAGGTGGACATTGATGTATGAGAATGTAACCTATGAAGACATTTTGAAGCGCATGCTGGACCAGGTGCCAGCAGATATGGATAAGAGGGAAGGGTCCATCATCTATGACGCCCTGGCACCGGCCGCGGTGGAAATGCAGCTGATGTATATAGAGTTGTATGCGGCTTTGAATGAACTGTTTGCCGATACGGCCAGCCGGGAGTTCTTGATCAAGCGTGCAGCAGAGCGCGGGCTGACGCCAAAGGCGGCCACTTATGCGGTACTGAAGGGTGAATTTGACCAGGATATTCCCCTGGACAGCCGTTTTTCGCTGGAAACGCTGAATTATGTGGCGGTGGAGCGGATCGCCCAGGGCCAGTATAAACTGCAGTGTGAGACCATTGGAACAGTGGGGAATACATTGTTTGGAACGCTCATACCAATCGAGTACATCCGTGGGTTGACCAGGGCAGAACTGACAGAGCTGTTGATCCCTGGCGAGGACGAGGAGGAAACGGAACGTTTTCGGAGGCGCTATTTTGGCAGTCTGAATTCTCAGGCGTTTGGCGGAAATATTGCGGATTACCGGGAAAAGGTGAATGGCATGTCTGGTGTGGGCGGCGTCAAAGTGTACCCGGCATGGAATGGCGGGGGAACGGTAAAGCTTGTAATCATCAATTCAAACTATGGAATACCTTCAGATGAGCTGCTTAAGGCAGTAAAGGACACGGTTGACCCAGAACCCAATACAGGGGCAGGTTACGGCCTGGCGCCCATTGGCCATATGGTGACGGTAGAGGGAGCCGCGGAGGAGAAGGTCTCCATTTCTTCCACCATTGTTTATCAGACGGATTACAGCTTTGAACGGTGCAAGGAAGATATTTTTCAGGCAATCGACACCTACCTGCACGAACTGAATATGACCTGGCAGGATGACAATCAGACAATTGTACGGGTATCGCGGATTGAGGGGCGTTTTTTAGATATCGAAGGTATCATGGATACCTATGATACCAAAATCAACGGTAAATCCGGAAACTATGTGCTGCCGTCCAGTTCCATTGCAGTAAGGGGTGATGTAGTTGGATAAGCAGGTAGAACAGCCGGAGCGGGTACTGGATCTGGCCGGATATGTACCGGAATTTTTGCGTGAGGTAAGGGAGTTCCAACAGCTCTATAGGGCACAGGAAAGGGAAATGAAGCGGCTGTATGGGAAAATGGACGAGCTGTGGAAGGACAGTCTGATCCCTTCTGCCACCATCCAAGGAATCAAACGGTTTGAGGCAATGCTCGGGTTAAAGCCGTATCCCGGCGATACGCTGGAGGAGCGCAGGGCGTCAGTATCCCTCAAATGGAATCAGCAGCTTCCCTACACGCTTCCCAGGCTGCGGGAGCGTCTGGAGGTGGTTGTTGGGCAGGAATGGTATGAGCTGTGGGTGAGAGGCAGTGTGTATGAGCTGGAGTTGTGGGTGATTGACCAGCCCTACCGTGTGCTTCAGGACCTGCGGGAGATGACGCGGCAAATGATTCCGGCCAACCTGCTGTTTATATTCGCTGGAAGATATCCAGTGGAGATACCGGTGGAGGTTGCAGCAGGCAGCCGCTTGGAGCTGGCGTCTGATTTCTATGCCAGATACAACCGGGAATTTCTTTATTTGGATGGAAGCTGGTCGCTGGATGGTATCTATCTGCTCGGTGGATACAAGGAGATTGAAGGACTGGATTTGTACCCAGTGCAATTGCGTATGCAAGGAGAGCTTGCAGTAGGTGAAAAAGCAATCATCCCAAACCTGTGGATTGCGTCTGCTGCTGCGGCCCGGACAAAGGCCTTTACTGATATATCCTTCCAGGCATGTGTGGGGTCTGGAGCTGATGTAGCGGCGCAGCAACTGATAAGAGGGGACACGCAGATATATACAGCGGTACGGGTGCAGGAGGGGTACCAATCATCCACAACAGTTTCAGGGGCAGCTTGCACAAGGGTGTGTTTTCTGTCTGTCGTACCGATCAGTGTCGTGGCGGCCCGGGAAGATGCCGTAACGGAAGCGGCCATGTGCGAAAATGCATGGACGGCCGCCGGCAATGGCAGCAGGTTAAAAATGATCCAGCAAACAGAGGTCACTCCGGAATTGGGAAGCGGGCTGACGGTAGAAAAAGATATATGGTATTTAGATGGGAGCTTCATGCTGGACAGTACGAAACTGCTGGACGCACAAATATTTAAGTATTATCTATAAGAAAGGATGGTAAAGAAAAATGGCACAGGGAGTTATAACAGCGACAGGAAGAAAGAAGTTATGCAGGGCGCACGCAGGGGACCAGACGCTGCCGGCGATAACGAAGATGGCCTTTGGCAGCGGAGGGGTTGACCAGGATGGAAATGTGATTGAAACCACGGGGGCGGAGACTGCACTCAAAAAGGAGCTGTTGAAAAAAGCTGTGGACAGCCACAGTTACACGAACGAAGGGCAGACAACCTGCCGGTACACGTTGAGGCTGAGTAAGGCGGAGCTGGCCAATGAGAACATTTCCGAGCAGGGGCTGTTTGATGCAGACGGAGATTTAATCGCCTACAAGACGTTTCTTCCCAAGGGTAAAGACGATGACATGGAGTTCATTTCCGATATGGACGAGGTATTTTAAGGAGGTGCAAAATGGCGAATTTACCAGTGACAGAGAATCCGCAGTTTGCGGAGACCATAGAGCAGATCACAGCCCAGGACCGGGCGGCACCGGAAACATTTAATCCACGCTATCAGAGCCTGCTGGATAATGACAACTATTTGAAAGGTCAGGTGGAGCGTCATGAGCGCACCGCGGTGGTGGTTCTGCCAGCATCCGGTTGGTCTGCCACGGCACCTTACGCCCTAACCGTGCGGGTCCCTGGGATTCTGGCAGCGGACAACCCCGAGCTGCACCCATATACACCCAAGGATCTGGCGGCTGACCAGGTGAAGCTGCGGCAGAAGCTGGCGGGGATGATTACGGACGGGGACACTGAAGACGGGTATGCGACGTTTTACTGCGGGGTGAAAAAGCCGACTGCCGACTTCCCTGTATTGCTGAAAGGAGTGAGTGCAAATGGGTAAGATGACCATGAATGGATCCGCTGGCGGTACTCCATCGGATGAGTGTACGGCCATAAAAGGCTATGTATTGGCTCCATATACAGCGGTCACATCTGACAGTGGAGATGAAGCGGTAAGCGGAACTATGCCGAACAACGGGGCCTGGACTGGCCAGATTGGTGTTAACGGACGCGTGGCGGTTCCCACGGGGTATCATAGCGGATCTGGTTACGTGGGCCAGTCCATCCCTACTCAGGGAGGCAAGACTGTGACGCCGGGAGCTAGTCAGCAGACCGCAGTGGCTGCAGGACGATATGTGACGGGAGATATAGTGGTGCCTGGATTTGCGCTTCCTGCGGCCAATACAATTAAGAAGGGGGTGACCATTAACATTTATGGGCGGACTGTGACTGGGACGTTTGAGGGATATGTGCCAACACCCACTGACCTGTATTTGAGAGGTAATAACGTAGCCGGTTTTGTTAATAATTCTAATGCAGCAATTTTTGATGCCGGTCAAATTTCTTTCCAAACGGGCCGGGATTTTGAGTTTGAATTAAAGACCAGCAAAGCCTATAACGTAAGTGGATATACCCGGCTTACGTTAGAGTGTTCGTTGTATAATCAGAGAGTTGCCAATAACGTATTTATGTCTTTGAAAATATCACGTTCATCTGGTAACTGGGATTATTTAACGCCAGAGTTCAACTTAGGAGCTGTTTCTCATGTAGGGAACCAAACATTTTCGTTTAAAGCAGCCATAACTGGAACACTCACAGTATTTATGAGGTCAAATTCGTCATACCATAACTTTGGACCAAACAGTGTAATAACACGTATTTGGTTAAGTTAAGGCAGCAGTTAGAGTTAGAGGAGGCAATTAGATGGGTAAGATAATTAGGGGGGGGGGGGTATATCTTT
>URUZ01000412.1 GCA_900551225.1 uncultured Clostridium sp. | reverse complement strand
GAGAGGGCGTGGCCCAGACTGCGCCTGGAGTCCGGCGGGAACAAAAGCAGGGACAGGAATGTAAAGGCAGCGGAGGCGATCTCCCCGATGAGATGGCCGTAGACTGCCAGGGTTACTGTGATGGCGCGTCCCTGTTCCGCCCAGATATCCACGATCAGGAACACGGCAGCCATGCGCACCACCTGCTCCGCCACCTGGGAAAATGCAGGCACCCGGGCCTTCTGCATCCCGTAGTAATAGCCGTTGATACAGGCGTGGAGGGCGGCGAAGGGGACGGACAGGGCCATGACCGGCAGATAGGGGGCGCAGCGCGGTTCCAGCAGAAGCTTAGCGGCCAGAAAATCATCAAAACGGAAGATGAACGCCGCCATCAGCACGGACAGGGTCAGGGAGATGGCCAGGCCGCAGCGGAATGCTGTCCGGCCTTTTTTTTCATTGGCAGCTACATACTGGGACAGAGCGGTCTGGATGGAGCCTGCGCACACAGCGAAGCAGATACCAAAGATAGGATGAACCATGTTGTAGATGCCCAGCCCTTCGGCGCCTACGGCCCTGGACATAAAGATGCGGTAGAAGAAACCCAGGACACGGCAGAGAAAGCCGGTGCCGGTGAGGAGCAGGGTTCCCGTGAGAAACGCCCGTTTTCGGGGCGTGAGCCAGCCCTGGTCGGCGTGGGAGGAGATCGTTGGACTTTTCATAAAAACTCCGGAAAATGAGAATTTTATAAAGTATATTGAGGGAGCGTTTCCATTATTCTGAATATCGTCATTCTTTCACCGGACCACCTGGTTTTATTCCGTCAGATGTAAGGATTCTGTGAAAAAAGGCCGTCTGTCTGCATATCATAATATAGTGCACGGAAACAGCAGAATGCACCCGCTGTATCAGCAACTCCATTTTTGGGACAAAATAACACCATTCCTATTGAAATTGTAGGAATAAGATGGTATAGTAGGAAACGTAGATGAAGCTTTTACCTTTATACTACGTATAAAACTTTATGAAAGGCGGATTTTAACCATGAAACAACTGATTTATTTAGACAATGCGGCCACGACCAAGACGCGGCCGGAGGTGGTGGAGGCCATGCTTCCCTACTTCAGTGAAAATTACGGGAACCCTTCCTCTGTCTATGATTTTTCCACAGTGACAAAGAAAGCGGTGAACGCAGCCAGAGAGACCATCGCCCAGGCATTGGGCGCTAACAGCAATGAGATATATTTTACCGCAGGCGGCAGCGAGTCCGACAACTGGGCATTAACCGCAACGGCGGAGGCTTATGAGTCCAAGGGCAAGCACATCATCACCAGCAAGATTGAACATCATGCGGTGCTGCACACCTGCCAGTATCTGGAGAAGCGGGGCTATGATGTGACCTACCTGGACGTGGATGAGAACGGCGTGGTGAAGCTGGATCAGCTGAAGAAGGCCATCCGCCCTGACACCATCCTGATCTCCATCATGTTCGCCAACAACGAGATCGGCACCATCCAGCCAATTAAGGAGATCGGCCGCATCGCCAAGGAGAACGGAATTTTATTCCACACAGACGCAGTGCAGGCATTTGCCCATGTGCCCATCAATGTGGATGAGTGCAACATCGATATGTTAAGCTCCAGCGCCCACAAGCTCAATGGACCCAAGGGCATTGGATTCCTCTATATCCGCAAGGGCGTGAAGATCCGCTCCTTTATCCACGGCGGCGCACAGGAGCGCAAGCGCCGTGCAGGAACAGAGAATGTGCCCGGCATCGTGGGCTACGGCAAGGCCACTGAGCTGGCCATGGCCAGCCTGGCTGAGCGCTCGGCAAAAGAGACGGAGATGAGGGATTACCTGATGAGCCGGGTGATGGCGGAGGTTCCCTTCACCAGAATCAACGGTTCCAGAAAAGACCGTCTGCCCAACAACGTGAACTTTGCATTCCAGTTTATTGAGGGCGAATCCCTGTTAATCAAGCTGGATATGGAGGGAATCTGCGGTTCCAGCGGTTCCGCCTGTACCTCCGGCTCCCTGGACCCATCCCATGTGCTGCTGGCCATTGGCCTGCCCCACGAGATTGCCCACGGCTCCCTGCGTCTGACCTTAAGCGAGGAGAACACCATGGAGGAGATGGACTATGTGGTGGAGAAGATCAAGGAAATCGTTGCGTATCTGCGCAACCTGTCCCCTCTGTACGAGGATTATATGAAGAAGAACAGAAAGTAAGCAGCAATTTGCATAGAATACAGGAGAGATTGAATTATGTATACAGAGAAAGTAATGGACCATTTTGAACATCCCAGAAATGTAGGCGAGATAGAGAATCCCAGCGGCATGGGCACGGTGGGAAACCCCAAATGCGGCGACATCATGCGCATTTACCTGGACATTGACGAGAATCAGATCATCCGGGATGTAAAGTTTAAAACCTTTGGCTGCGGAGCCGCCGTTGCCACCAGCAGCATGGCCACAGAGCTTGTGAAGGGCAAATCCATTCAGGAGGCCATGCAGGTGACCAACAAAGCGGTGATGGAAGCGCTGGACGGGCTTCCGCCTGTGAAAGTCCACTGCTCCCTGCTGGCCGAGGAGGCCATCCACGCCGCACTCTGGGATTACACCCAGAAAAACGGCATTTCCATCCAGGGCCTGGAGAAACCCAAGGACAACATTGAGGAAGAGGAAGACGAGGAAGATTATTAATTCGCCATGAGTGAAGAGAAGAAAACAGTGGTGGTAGGCATGTCCGGAGGAGTTGACTCCTCCGTGGCTGCCTACCTTTTGAAGAAACAGGGGTACAATGTAATCGGCGTCACCATGCAGATCTGGCAGGACGAGGATCAGGCGCTGCAGGAGGAGCACGGGGGCTGCTGCGGTCTGAGCGCAGTGGACGATGCCCGCCGGGTGGCCATGGAACTGGAGATCCCCTATTATGTAATGAATTTTAAAGAGGAGTTCCGCACAAATGTGATGGATTATTTTGTGGGCGAGTACGTGGAGGGCAGGACCCCCAACCCCTGTATCGCCTGCAACCGTTTTGTGAAATGGGAGTCCCTGCTGCGCCGCAGCCTGGCCATTGGGGCCGACTACATCGCCACCGGGCACTACGCCCGCATCGAGCGCCTGGAGAACGGGCGCTACGCCATGAAGCAGTCCGTGACCGCCGCCAAGGACCAGACCTACGCCCTCTATAACCTGACCCAGGAGCAGCTGGCCAGGACGCTGATGCCGGTGGGCGATTACCACAAGGACGAGATCCGCAGGATGGCTGAAGAGATCGGGTTAAACGTGGCCCACAAGCCGGACAGCCAGGAGATCTGCTTTATCCCGGATCACGACTATGCCGCGTTTATCCAGGAGTATACCGGCAGGGAGCTGCCCGGAGGTAACTTCGTGGATCTGCAGGGCAATGTGCTGGGCTGTCACAAGGGCATATCCCATTACACCATCGGGCAGCGCAAGGGACTGAACCTGGCCATGGGCCGCCCTGTTTTCGTGGTGGAGATCCGGCCCGAGACCAATGAAGTGGTGATCGGAGAGGGCGATGATGTATTTACAAATATCCTCCGCTGTAGTAAACTGAACTGGATGGCTGTGGACGGGCTTCACGGACAGGAGATGAAGGTGAGAGCCAAGATCCGCTACAGCCACAAAGGAGCCGACTGTACCATCCGCGAGATCGGGGATGACCTGGTGGAGTGTACATTTGACGAGCCGGTCCGGGCAGTGACCCCGGGACAGGCCGTGGTGTTCTACCAGGGAGATTACGTGGCCGGAGGAGGAACAATTATATGAGACGAAGAATGAAAGGGATGGGCCTGGCTGTGCTGATGACGGGAGTCGTCTGCGTAAGCGGGGCCATTACCGCGTGCAATAAGTACCAGCCGGTGGAGGTGTCTGCGGAGGCGGACGCTGCCGGGAAGGCCGGAACCGGGGAACAGCGGAATAATGCCGGGAATGCCGGGGAACAAAGGGAAAATGCCGGGAGTGCCGGGGAACAAGGGGAAAATGCCGGGAGCGCCGGGGAGAACGGTGCGGGAGGAGAACAGACAGCCCCGGCCCAGACCAGCAAGAATGAGACGGATCTGACCACAGCCAAGCCGCCGGAATTCAAAGAAGTGGATGAGACCGTGTATGTGAAAACCGAGGACGGAGGCACGGTTAACCTGCGCTCCAGCTGCAATAAACAGAACAATTCCAATGTGATGGGCTCGGTGAGCCACGGCGACAAGCTACAGCGCACCGGCATAAGCGAAGAGTGGAGCAGGGTGGTGGTGGACGGCCAGACAGCCTACATAGCCGCCGGTTTTCTCAGCACCCAGGTGCCTGAGACCAAGGCCCCGGCCTCCAATTCCGCCAGCGTGGCCGAGGGGGAAGTGAAGCTGAATCCTTCCTGGAAATACGCTGATTTTTCCAAGATCAACTCCGGCGCAGCGGTGTTATACCGCTCAGATGCCGCCAATAAAAAGAACAAGACCATCTGTGTCAACGCCGGCCACGGCACCAAGGGCGGCGGCAGCGTAAAGACCCAGTGCCATCCAGACGGCACGCCCAAGGTCACCGGGGGAACCACCAGCGCGGGAGCCACCACAGCGGTTGCCGTGTCCAGCGGCATGACGTTCAAGGACGGCACGCCGGAGGCCAAGGTGACGGTTGCCATGGCCAATATCCTGAAGGACAAGCTGCTGGCCCAGGGATATGATGTGCTGATGATCCGCGAGGGTGACGACGTACAGCTGGACAATATTGCCAGAACCGTCATTGCCAACAATGCCAGCGACTGCCACATAGCCCTTCACTGGGATTCCACTGAGAACAACAAGGGCGCATTTTACATGAGCGTGCCCTCCAACGCCTCCTACCGCGCCATGGAGCCGGTGAAGTCCCACTGGCAGCAGCACAATGCCCTGGGAGAGGCCCTGGTCTCAGGCCTTAAGGGCGCGGGCGTGAAGATTTTCTCCAATGGGGCCATGGAGATGGATCTGACACAGACCTCATTTTCCACCGTTCCTTCTATTGATATAGAGCTTGGGGACAAGGCATCCGATCATTCCACCGCCACGCTGGGCAACCTGGCCGACGGACTGGTGGCAGGTGTCGACCAGTATTTCGGCAACTAAAAAAATTTCAAGCCAACTACTACACAAAACGCGGATTATAGTGTATAATGTGATAGTTGGCTATTTTTAGGAGACGTAGCGAAGCGGCCGTAACGCGGCGCACTCGAAATGCGTTTATCGGTTTGTCCCGGTACGAGGGTTCGAATCCCTCCGTCTCCGCTTTTTATCCCTTGAGAAATCAAGGGATTTTTTAATATATGTTGCATAAAGTTTTTGTTGTGGGAGTGGTAGCGAAATGAAAGAGTTTAATAAGTCACAGTTACTTGAAAAAGTAGAAGATAATTAC
>URUZ01000411.1 GCA_900551225.1 uncultured Clostridium sp. | reverse complement strand
CATTTTCACACCAGGCAGGATCGGACAGGTAAGCGTACGCAACCGCACGGTCATGCCGGCCATGGGGACCAATATGTCGGACCATGGCTTTGTAAATGACGCCATTGTCAACCACTATGTGGAGCGGGCCAAGGGCGGGGTGGGCCTGATTATGATCGAGGTCACCTGCGTGGACACACCTCTGGGCCTGAACACCCTGAACATGCTGGCAGCTGACGATGACAAATACATACCGGGGCTGGCCAGGCTGGCAGCAGCCATCCACCAGCAGGGCGCCAAATGCTTCCTTCAGCTGAGCCACACCGGCCGGGGTGCCCGCCGTAAAAATATCGGCGCCCAGCCTGTGGGCCCATCCGCAGTTCCCATGCCCTTCTCCTTCATGATGGGATTCGGCAATGAGGAGCCAAGGGCACTGACCATCGATGAAATCCGCGGAATCGAGGACAAGTACACCGCGGCGGCGGTGAGGGCGCAGAAAGCGGGCTTTGACGGCGTGGAGCTCCATGCCTGCGGCTATTACATGGGTCAGCAGTTCCTTTCCTCCAAGGCCAATATCCGCACTGACGAGTACGGCGGCAGCCCGGAGAACCGCAGCCGCTTCTACTCTAACATCATCGGCAAGATCCGTAAAAACTGCGGGGATTCCTTCGGGCTGGTGGTCAAGCAGGCGGTGATGGAGGCTGGCGACCAGGGCGGCATCACCATGGAAGAAGGCCTGTTTTACGCCAATAAATTCCTGACCGCCGGGGCGGACGGCATCGAGGTGATGGGCGGTTCCTGGAAGCCGGTTCCCGGTCTGGACGATATCCCCAGCACAGCCGACAAGCCTGGCCGCATGCTGGGCCTCTGCGCCATGGTCAAGAAAACCGTGCTGTCCATGCCCGGTGAAAAGCGCTGTCCCGCATTTATCGGCGGCGGACGCACCTATCTGCCGGAGCTGGCGGACCAGTCTCTGGCCGACGGGCAGTGCGACTTCATTTTCATGGGCCACGGCCTGCTGGCGGAGCCCCACCTGGTGGAATATCTGGAGAAGGACTGCTATGACCAGGCCCGCCCCTGCATCGGCTGCAACCTGTGCGCCGACGACCAGCTCTCCCATGGCCGCCACATCCGCTGCTCCTGCAATGCGGTACTGGGAAATGACGACAATGACTACACCATAAAGCCGGCTTCAGCCATCAAGAACGTGCTGGTAATCGGCGGCGGAATCGCCGGCCTGGAGGCGGCCAGAGTAGCGGCCATGAGAGGCCACAAGGTGACCCTGGCCGAGAAAAACGGCCACCTGGGCGGCCAGCTGGATTACGCGGTGGCTCCGCCCTACAAGGACAATCTAAAACAGCTGTATCCATATTATGAGAAGCAGATGGAGATCAACGGGGTGGAGGTCCTTCTGAACACAGAAGCTGACGAATCCTGGATTCTCTCCAGGAAGCCGGATGCTGTGATCTGGGCCTGCGGCGTCCGCCCTGCGGTTCTCCCCATCCCTGGATTTGAGAAGCCCATTGTATCCACTGCCAAGGAGGTGCTGCTGGGGAAGGAAACCGGGGATCACGTGGTGATCATCGGCGGCGGCGTGGTTGGCTGCGAGACAGCGGAACTGCTGCTGGCCCAGGGCAAGACAGTGGCTGTGGTAGAGATGCTGGACACACTGGCCGGGAAGATGGCTGCCACCACCCGTTCCATTCTCATGGGACATTTAAAGGGGCACAAGCTGGATACCTATATGGAGTGCGCCTGCAGGGAAATCACGGACCGGGGCGTGGTGATCGAGGACAAAGAGGGCAGGAAAACAGAGCTGGTCTGTGACAATGTGCTGATCAGCATTGGTGACAAGCCCAACAATGAGCTCTGCGACAGCATCCGGGCCAAGGTGCCGGAATTCTACAATATCGGCGACAGCGACCGGCCGGACAGTTTCGCAGCCTCCTCCGCAGCGGGCTATTACACCGCGCTGAGGCTGTAACTGATCATAAAGAAAAGGAGAAGAAATATGGACAGAATCAAGGACAAAGTTGCTATTGTAACCGCGTGTACAAGGGGAATCGGCCGCGCCATTGCGGACCGCTTCGCGGCGGAGGGCGCCATTGTTTATATGGCGGTCCGCCGCGTGGATGCAGGGCAGGAAATCGCGGACGCCCACAACGCCCTGGGCAGGAACGTACACGTGGTCTATTTTGACGGGGACATCCTGGAGACCATACAGCCCATGATTGAGGCAGTGTATGAGGCCCAGGGACGCATTGACATATTAGTCAACAACCTGGGAGGCGGGGTGAAGCCGGGCAACAAGGACATTGTGGGCAGCGACATGGAAGCCATCCTCAAAGCCTTTGAGTTCAATACCATCGTCACCTCCATGTGCGCCCAGTATGCCATTCCCCACATGATCCAGGGGGGCGGAGGCAGCATTGTCAACATTTCCTCAGAGACAGCGGTGGTCCCCCAGCTGACCAGAAGCTGGTACGGCATCGCCAAGACAGCGGTCAACGCGCTGACCGAGCACATAGCTATCCAGTACGCCCGCCAGAACATCCGCTGCAATGCAGTGATGCCTCCCTTCACCAAGACGGATGCCGTCAAGGTGCTTCCTCCGTCATTTGTGGAACAGTACGCCAGGGCTGTGCCTATGGGCCGGGTAGCCGAGCCTGAGGACATGGCCAACGCGGTGCTGTTCCTCGCCAGCGATGAGGCTTCCTTTATCACCGGCCAATGCCTCCTTGTGAACGGAGGTTATACGCTTCCAGGTGCGGATTACGCAGACAACATGTCACCAAGAGCATAAAACTCCCGCAAGGGGAAAGGAATTTTATGGCAAATGATGTCAATATTGAACTGAACGAGGGAAAAAAGAAACTGGTCATTGCAGCATGTATCATCATGTATTTCAACTATATGGTCATCAACCTGGGGTGCGGGGTGGCCCTTCCAAGGGTTCTCACAGAGATCAACGCCATGAGCATTTACGCGGTTGTCACTGTGTTCAGCTCAGTGGGCCTGATGATCGCCTCCCCGGTGGCCGGGAAACTCAGTGACTCCCTGGGCAGGAAATGGCTGACCGTCATTTCCCTGGGGGCGTATCTGGCCTGCGTGTCCGGAGGCGGACTGGCCCGGACGGGATGGGTGCTTCTGGTGTGCTGGGGCTTAAGCGGAATCTGCGGCGGCTTCTTCATCTCCTCCGCATTTTCCATCATCGCGGATGTAACCACCATGAAGGAACGGCCCAAATACTACGGCTACCTGGCCACTGCCTCTGCCCTGGGCATGCTGGCCGGCCCCTTTTCGGCGGGTCTGCTGGCGGATGCGGGGATGGCCAGGGCTGCCTATTTTGTGGGAATTCCCCTGGGCCTGGTAGTCATCGCCATCTATGTGACGTGCTACCCCAATAAGAAAATGTCGGTTCACGCCGGTAAAAGGGTGGATATCCCCGGACTGGTCCTGCTGGTAGCCAGCCTCTGTTCTCTGGTTGCCTACTTAAACTTCGGCAATGTGATGTTCCCCCGGGCTTCGGCTCTGGGCATCACGCTGCTGGTTGTGGGAATCATGGGCCTCGTTTTTCTGGTGGCCTATGAATACCGGGCCGACAACCCGGTGATCTCAGTGAGACTGTTCAGTTACAGGGAATTCCGCATCGCCTGGATCTGCCATCTGCTGTTCACCATGTATGTGGTGACGGCCAGCGCCTATCTGGTGCTGTTTGCTCAGCAGGTTATGAACGTTTCCGCCACCGTCAGCTCCACCTTAAGCATGCCCCAGACCATCTGCAGCGCGGTGATGTCCTCATTTGTGGGCATGTTCATTGCCAAGCGCCGTGGGAATTACCGCATCGCCTATATGGTCATGGGGCTGTGCGGGGCCATACCGCTGCTGGTCTGGGCCTTCTTCTTAAAGCCGGACTCCTCCACCATTATGATCTACAGCCTGACCCTGTTCGGCGGCATTGGCTACGCCTGTGACCAGGTCATTAACACACCTTACCTTCAGACCACCATGCCCAGGGAACACTATGGTGCGGCCCAGGGCATGATCGCCTTCTCCGGTTCCGCTGGCGGCACCATCTGCGGTGCCATTGCCGGTGCATTTCTCAACAGCGGCGCGCCTATGGAAGCCTCTCTTAGCCGGATTTATCTGCTGTTTGGAGTCTGCCTTGGGGTGGTGTTTTTGATGGGGTTGTTGGGGATTAGGGAGAAACAGGCCTTGAGTGAATGAATTTAACTGCTTCATCTATGGGACGGTCGGAAGAGGGCCGTCCTTTTCTACGGCAGTTTATCTTTGTTTTCTTTTAAATATTCAATAAAGTATTTGCTTGCAATAGGTAAACTGTCTTTGTCTTTATAACCGATTGCAAGTGTCCTGTAGATCGGGGGATCAAGGGGACGGTATACAATATTATAATTAGAACGGCGCAGCATAAGCTCTGCCAGTATGCTTATGCCCAGCCCCGCTTCTACCATTGTCATAATCGCATAATCATCATGAATTGTATATTTGATATTCGGTTCCAGTTGTTCAGCGTGAAACGCATTCAGCGGCTCGCTGTAATGCCCTTCTTCAAGTAGTATAAATGGTTCATTGATAATACTCTCTAAACAAATGCTTTGTTGAGTGGCAAGTCTATGATTTTGAGGCAGAACAGCCATCATTTCCCCCTCTTTAACCGGTATTGTATTCAGGTCCGGGGCCGCTGGGGGAGCTATAAAGCCAAAATCGACTGCTCCCACTCTGATCCATTCAGGTATTGAACTGTAGTCCCCCTGATGAAACAGGAATTGCACTTTAGGGTATTGTTCCTGGAAACCTTTAATCAGCTGGGGCATCCAATGACAGGTGATGCTGGATATGGTTCCAACCCGTATGATACCCGTTTCTAATCCTCTGATTTCATTTACCTTTTCCTGCATAGCGCGGTATTGGATTATGCTGCGTTCAATAAACGGGTAAAGCTCTGTACCTTCAATTGTTAATCTGACGCCTGTGCGGGAACGTCTGAGCAGCTTGATGGCGAGTTCATTTTCGAGGGACGCAATCATTTGGCTGATGGAGGACTGTGTATACCCAAGGGCTTCCGCCGCTTTTGTAAAACTGCCTAACTCAACTATTTTTTGTAATGCTATGTATCTATTCATTTTGACAAATCGCCTTTCCTAATAATATCATTAGAAATATTCGTTTTACTAATTTTATCACCGGCGCTATAATAAGTCTACTAAAAAATGAGGAGAAAGAAATCATGAAACAGTACATTGTCGACGCTTTTTCAGACCAAGTTTTCAAAGGAAATCCCGCTGCAATCTGCATTTTGGATCAATGGCCGGCTGACGAAAAAATGATAAATATTGCCGCAGAAAACAATCTGTCTGAAACTGCATTTGCTGTTAAGCAGGGAAG
>URUZ01000410.1 GCA_900551225.1 uncultured Clostridium sp. | reverse complement strand
CAGGCCGCCAGAGCCTCCAATCCACAGCCCTGACCACCTGCTTTTCCCATCCAATCATTCCCCTGTCAAATCCATCAAATCCCCGCCGTCACCTTCCACAGCCACCTGGCCTCCGCCTCAGGCAGATACGGAGATATCTTCTCATACACCTGCTGATGGTACGCATTCAGAAGCTCCACATCCCGCTCCGTCATCAAGCTCCTGTCAATCCCATCCACATCAATGGGCACATAAGTCAAAAACTCAAACTTCATAAACTGCCCATACTGGTTTTTCTCATCCTTCACGCACAGCACCAGATTCTCCGTCCGTATCCCATGGCTTCCCTCAATATAAATCCCCGGCTCATCAGAGGTCACCATCCCCTCCTCCAGCTCCGCGTTCTCACTGGCGTCGGCCAGCAGACGATACCGGATACTATTGGGCCGCTCATGCACATTCAGCAGATACCCCACACCGTGTCCGGTTCCATGATTATAATCCAGCCCTCTGCTCCAAAACGGCTCCCTGGCCACATAATCCAAACTGATTCCCCGGCACCCGTGGAGGAATTTCACAGCCCCAAGTCTCAGCATACTGATCAGTACCAATGTAAAATGTTCCCGCTCCTCATCCCGCAGCGGCCCCATCACAATTGTCCTGGTAATGTCCGTGGTCCCCTCATAATACTGCCCGCCGGAATCCACCAGATACAGCCCCCTGGGTTCCAGCTTCACATTGGTTTCCTCGGTAGCCGAATAATGGCACATAGCCCCATGAGCACCATAAGCGGATATGGTTTCAAAGCTCATTCCCAGGCAGCCCTCCTGCTCCAGACGCAGTTTTTCCAGATACCGGGCCACGCTGATCTCATCCATATCCACCTTCCCGATATTGTGCTTCAGCCAATAGATAAACCGGGTCATTGCAACGCCGTCCTTGATATGGGCCTTTCTCATATTGTCCATCTCTATATCATTCTTCTGTGCCTTGGCCACAGACTCAGGATTCATCCGGCTGACAATCTGATTGCTGCTGTCAATCAAACTGTAAATGGCATAATTCACCTTGCCATACTCCAGCAGCACAGTCTCTCCCCTCAGCTTCTCCACCTCGTCATACACCGCATCATATGGCAGCACCGTCACGCCAAGGGCTTCCAGATATTTCCTGGATGTAATATCTCCATCCGCATTATCCAAATACGGATAAGCTTTCCCCGTCAATGTCCTCTCATTGATAAACAGGCAGATCCTGTCCTTCCAAACCATCACATAGGACAGCACCACCGGATTGAACAGTATATCATTACCGCGTATATTCAGCAGCCATGCAATATCGTCCAGCGATGTAAGTACATGGACCGTAGCATGGTTTTCCTCCATAACCGCCCGCAGCTGGCTAATCTTATCCGCAGCATTCTTTCCCGCATAACAGTCTGCCAAGGCCCACACCGGCTCCGCAGGCATTTCCGGACGGTCGGTCCAGATCAGCCCCACCAGATCCTCAGCGCACTTGAAGCTCACCTGCTTCAGCCCCAGAGCCTTCTCCATATCACGGCCTGCTGCCGCATTGACGGTCCGTCCGTCAAATCCCAGGCAGCCGCCCTCAGGCAGCGCCTGTTCCAGATATTCCCGGACCGTGGGCACCCCCTCCTCACGCATTTTCATCAGCTTCACGCCGCTGTCCTTCAGCTGCGCAGCCGCCTGTACAAAATAACGGCCATCTGTCCAGAGGAACGCCTCCTTCATAGTCACCACCAGCGTCCCCGCCGAACCGGTGAACCCGGACATATACTGCCTGCACTTAAAATATTTCCCCACATACTCTGACTCATGGAAATCCGCTGTCTCCACCAAGTATGCATCCATTCCCCGCCGGGCCATCTCCTCCCGCAGCCTTTCCAAACGCTCCTGTATCACATTCATCTGATTATCATCCTTTCCCTTTTATTCCCTCAATTCACCCGCAGCACATCCACTTCGCCCTTCTCCATCCGCACACAGCTCATCATGGCGCACTCCACCATATCGCTGACCGCCTCCGCGGTAAAAAATGCAGTGTGGGGCGTCATCAGCACATTGGGCATGGCTCCAAGGACCGCCATCTCCCGGTGTCCCAGCGTCCGGCCCTTAAAATCCCTGTAGTAGACGCTGCCCTCATTTTCCACCACATCCAGCGCTGCGGCGCCCACCTTCCCGCTCTCCAGCGCGTCGATAAACGCCGGGGTGTCGATCACACTGCCTCTGGCCATATTTACAATGACCACGCCGTCCTTCATTTTCCCCAAGGTCCCGGCATTCACCATATGAAATGTCTCCTCAGTGGCAGGTGTGTGAAACGTAATCAGATCACATTCCGCCCAGATCCGCTCCAGATCCACATACTCCCCGTGTTCCTTCACACTGGCCTTCTCATACATATCATAAGCCAGAATCCTGCACCCGAACCCGCTCAGATTCCGCACTACCCGCTCTCCGATGCGGCCGGTTCCCACCACGCCCACGGTCATGCGGCCCAATTCCCGCCCGCGGATACCGCCCAGGGAATAATCCTGCCCAATGTACCGGGTCATAATCGTTTTCATTTTCCGCACAGCCATCAGGCTGGCCATCACCGTGTATTCCGCCACCGTATTTGGAGTATAGTCCGCATTGGTCACCGTGATCCCCTGCTCCCTGGCATACTCATAATCCACATGTTCAAAACCCACGGTCCTGGTAGAAATCAGCTTTATCCCGCACTGCTTCCACCGGTCGATCAGCTCCCGGTCCACCGGCGTGGTGATCACGCAGGCTGCCTGGCTGCCCTCCAGCAGATGTGCATTATCCAGTGTAGGACGCTGGCCGGTCAGCTCCAGCCCCACCCCATATTCCCTGCCAAACTGCCGAAAGAAATCCATTTCATCCGGTCTGCAGCTAAACGCTGTCATTTTCATATTCAATCCTCCATCATACGGCATCGCGCACATGTAATGCCGCACTGCACCGTCAGTCAGGCGCGGCGCACTGAAGCGCCCTTCATTGCATCCTCAATCGCTGCACCAATCCCTTCATTATAAGTAGGCTGCGCCCTCATTGCAAATGACATCTGCTCCGCAGTCAGTCCGTTTGCAATGGCCGTAGCGATCTCGCCGATCATGTCCGTAGCACGCGGACACATCATCTGTGCACCGATAATCGTGTTGGAATAGGCCTCAAACACAAGCCGGATAAAGCCGTGGTCTTCCCCTGTAATAATGGATTTCCCGTTGTCCCTCATGGAAAAATGCCCGCAGCGCACATTCAGACCGCTTGCCCTGGCCGTCTCCTCCGTGATGCCAACAGTGGCAATCTCAGGATTGGTATAAATACAGTTTGGCACAATGGGAAGCGGTACATACATTCCCCCCGGCACTACCTCCAATTTTATGCTGTGGGAACGCCCGGCAATCCGTTCAATCACATATGTGCCCTGGGCCGCGGCCACATGGGCTAGCTGGGTTCTGGCCGCCACATCCCCAATGGCGTAAACGCCCGGTTCGCTGGTCTCGAACTCCTTGCTGACCTTCAGCTTGCCTGCCTCCATCTCAAAAGACATATCCTCGCCGATCAGCCCCGTCAGATCCGGCCGCCGGCCTATGGCCATCAGCACCTGGCCTCCGCGGATCTGGAACGGCTCTCCCTCCCCGCCCGGCGTCACGGTGCAGCACAGACTTCCATCCTCCTGTCTGATCTCCGTCACTGTTGCATTGCAGTGCACATTGATCCCCTTGCGCTTCAGCTCCGCCTCCAGCTTCTCAGCCACCACATCATCCATGGGAGCCATCAGATGCTCACCCTTTTCAACAATCGTCACATGAGAACAGAGGTTACTGAAAATGGTGGCAAATTCCACGGCAATCACACCGCCGCCCATGATCGTCAGCCGGTCGAAATTCCAACTGTCCGCAGCCAGCAGACGGTCGCTGTTCCAGACCCCCGGCAGATCCGACCCTGGGATATGGTTCATAATGGGCACCGCTCCCGTGGCAATAATCACAGATTCTCCCCGGTAATACTCCTTGCCCCCATCAGCCAGGTTCACCTCCACGGTCTTATCCCTGCGCAGCACCGCAGTGCCGTAAACAACCTCCACATCCAGATTTTCAAACTGCTGCAGAACGCCTTCCCTGTAGCGTTTCACCGCTGATTTCTTATACCGCTGCATTTTCCCAAAATCAAAGGAAATAAAATCAGTGGACACGCCGAACTCATCACAGCTCTGCATCATACGGAACATATTGGAAGCGTGCAGCAATGCCTTTGTGGGGATACAGCCCCTGTTTACACAGGTTCCACCTATTTTCTTAGCCTCGATCACCACAGCCTTCAGGCCGAACTGCGCCGCCTTCAGCCCCGCCGTATAGCCGCCGGGTCCTGCTCCGATAATCACCACATCATACTGTTTTGCCATAAACTTCAAGTCTCCTTTATCTAAGTTTTCATCTATTCGGAAAACAACTTCAGGTGCTCACAGGCTTTGTACACCCCGTCGTCGTCTATGTCCGCCGTCACATAATCAGCAGCAGCCTTCAGTTCCGCCAGGCCGTTGCCCATAGCCACCCCGATGCCTGCCGCCTGTATAATCTCAATATCATTCATGCTGTCGCCAAATGCCACTGTCCTGCTGATATCAATCCCATAATATCCGCACAGCCGCGCCAGCCCATTGGCCTTGGACGCCTCCTGCTCCACCACATCCGCCCCCGTTTTCCCTGCAAACATGGGAAACTTAAATTCCGGGAAATGCCGTTCCAGCCGCGCCGCGCCCTCAGGCCCGCCTATGTAAGTCAATGTCCTCACCGGCATTTCCATCAAAATCCAGGGATCTTTAAAATTCCGCTGGGACTCACCCCAGCGGACCATATCAAAATGCACCACAGTCTCCGGGCTGGTAAAATAATCCGCCTCATCCACAGAGATCCCCAATGCCAGATCCTGCTCCTGCCCAAAGGCCAGAAGCCGTCCCAGCCGTTCCTTATCCATCAGATGTTCAAAAATGGTCTGACCCTCCGCCTCAACCCTGGTGCCATTGAGATGGATAATGGCGTCGGGCCCCACTATATCCCGGTAAGGTACGCTGTAGGGCGCGTTCATATTCCGCCCCGAGGCCACCACAATCACAGAATCCTTCCTCAACCGGCGGATTGCCTCCATCGCGCTTTCCGGAATTTCCCAAGTTTTGTGATCCAATAAGGTCATATCCAAGTCAAAACTAACGATTTTCTGTTTCTTCTGCATATTGCACATAAATTCTTCCAGATTCCTTTACATTTTTTTCAATTTGGGGCTTTTCAAAATGGAAAACTTCTGCTATACTATAGAAGTTGTACGGAGTATGGCGTAGCTTGGTAGCGCGCTCGGCTGGGGGCCGAGAGGTCGCAGGTTCAAATCCTGTTACTCCGATT
>URUZ01000409.1 GCA_900551225.1 uncultured Clostridium sp. | reverse complement strand
GGAGCGCCAGACCCTGATGTTCTCAGCTACCATGCCTCCTGCTATCGCTGAGATCGCAAGGAAATTCCAGAACGAGCCGGTAACTGTCCGCGTGGTAAAGAAAGAGCTGACTGTTCCTAAGGTGACTCAGTATTTTTATGAAGTAAAGCCCAAGAACAAGGCAGAGGTAATGTGCCGTCTGCTGGATATGTACGCTCCCCAGCTGTCCATCGTGTTCTGCAACACCAAGAGGCAGGTAGACGAGCTGGTGCAGTCCCTTCAGGGCAGAGGATATTTCGCAGAGGGGCTTCACGGAGACTTAAAGCAGGTGCAGCGCGACCGCGTTATGGAAAGCTTCCGCAACGGGCGCACCGACATTCTGGTGGCCACCGATGTGGCTGCAAGAGGCATCGACGTGGGCAACGTGGAAGCGGTGTTCAACTACGATATTCCCCAGGACGATGAGTATTACGTGCACCGTATCGGACGTACAGGCCGTGCGGGCCGCGAAGGCAAGGCATTCAGCCTGGTGGTGGGCAAGGAAGTCTACAAGCTCCGCGACATCCAGCGCTACTGCCGCACCAAGATCGTGCCTCAGGCCATCCCGTCCTTAAACGATATCACTGAGATCAAGGTGGAGAAGATCCTGGACCGTGTGGAGGATGTGATCAATGACAGCGATCTGGATAAGATGGTGAATATCATCGAGAAGAAGCTGATGGAGGAGGAGTATACCTCCCTGGATCTGGCGGCAGCTCTCCTGAAGATGACCATGGGCGAGGACAACGAGGACATCATCGACTGCTTCGATACCGCCCGCTCTTTGGACGATCTGGACAGTTACGGCAGAGGCTTTAACCGCGGCAGAGGCGGACGCCCCGGCGCGGCTCCCGGCCGGAGTAACAACCGCCGCAGAGGTGCAACAGACCGCGCCGCAATGGATTACGTGATGGGTGACGGCCAGGAGAACATGTCCCGCCTGTTCATCAACATCGGCAAGGCCCAGCGTGTGACCCCGGGCGATATCCTGGGCGCCGTAGCCGGCGAATCCGGTATTCCCGGCCGTCTGGTAGGCAGCATCGACATGTACGATGGTTACACCTTCGTGGACGTACCTAACCAGTACGCAGACGAAGTGTTAAAGGCCATGTCCCACTCCAGGATCAAGGGCAGGAACATCCATGTGGAGAAGGCTAATAATAAAAGATAGATAAGTGCCGAAAGCGGCCGGGACCTGATGCAGAGGTCCCGGCCGCTTTTTAGATTGTCTCACATCTCAAATCCAGTTTTTCTCCAAAAATCCCACAATGTCCGCTGCCTTAGGCGGACATCCGCCCAGTGATTTCTTAAAACAGGAGGTACACTGCCCCACGCCGATCTCCCCGCTGGCGCCCTTGAATCCCTGGCCGATGGAGATTGGCGGCAGGCCCTTTCTCAAGAGCCCTGCGTCATTTAACCGGTCCAGAGCGTAGATCAGGGAGCCATAGCAGGCGCTGCATGCGTCCCGGGCCTCTGTGCAGGCTGCCAGGCGCTGGACGCGGCCTGTCATGCTTCGCTTCATGGCGGGCCGGCTGTCCTGGTTCAGATAGATCATGTCAGCGGAAGCGGTGTCCGCGCTTCCCACGCCCAGGGCTTCGGCTATCCGTATATATTCCACGTCATCGGCAGAGTAGCCCATGCAGTCGCAGACATATGAATCACAGAGGACGGGGTCCTTGAAACCCAGCACCCGGTTCATTACCACCGGATTGCCGCCCTCCTCAAAGTCCAGATCCCCGCAGATATTGTCCACCAGAATAAAATCATTGCGGGCAATGGTGTTTAAGTGGGCAATGGGCTTGTGCAGCCCCAGGGTGTGGAAGCGGCGCTTTTCCGTGTTGGGAATCACGCCTTTGTTGTTCTTCAGGGCGCAGGTGATGATGGTCTGGCAGTGGCCCTTCAGCACCGGCATATTGATCACATAATCCGCAGAGACGGCCTGGTCGCAGAGCTTGATTTTCATACCGCAGGCCTCGTATTCCTTCCAGGTGTCTGACTGCAGGTCGATTAGAGGCACGTTGTATTTCCGTGAGAGTTTGTCGTATCCGGCGGCCCGGAAGGCGGAGCCGGTGTTGTCGCCAACCCAGGACCCCTCCATGATCACGAGATTGAAAAAGCCGTGGTCCTGAAGGTATTCAATGGCGCCTGCCAGCAGCTGGCTGTGGGTGGTTGCGCCGGAGTCGGGATCTTTGGCCACCACAAGGTTGGGCTTTAAGGCGACCTTTTTGCCGGGATCACCGATGTCCTCTGCCACGCCCGCCGCCTCCAGTATCTTTTTTGCCATCTCCTTATAATCTGTTCCGTGGATAATGAGAATTTCGTGTTTTTTCATCTGTACCCCCTGCTGTATTTAATTTACAATTGCCTCAATCTTACCACAAACCAGTGCCGGTGTCCATGGGCCGGACGGTATGCTTGTAATCCGTGTCCCCCTGTATTATAATGTGAAAAGTAATTATATCAAGGAGTGGAAGATAATGGTAAAGACAAATGTGATGCGCCTGTTGGATGCCGCCGGAATCATTTACCAGGCGGGAACCTATCAGGTGGATGAAAATGATCTGTCCGGCAGCCACGCGGCTGATCTGATGGGGGTGGATCACGATCAGATGTATAAAACACTGGTGCTGAAAGGGGAGAAAACGGGCTATCTGGTCTGCTGCATCCCTGTGGACGAGGAGCTGGATTTAAAGAAAACAGCCAAGGCGGCAGGGGATAAAAAGGTGGAGATGATCCATGTGAAGGATATGCTGGCGCTGACAGGATACATCCGGGGCGGCTGTTCGCCCATTGGAATGAAGAAGAAGTACCCTACGTATATTGAAGAGACTGCCCAGCTCTATGATGCCATCACCATCAGTGCGGGCCAGCGGGGCGTGCAGGTGACTTTGAATCCCGAAGATTTGAATGAGTATGTGGGCGGCCGGTTTGAGCCGCTGATTTAAGGGACGGCCATTTGACCGCAGCAGATGATTGTACTATAATAGGAACAAGATACGGCGTACAATATTAACAGGAGGCGATTGACAATGGAACGTAGTGAAATATACAGGCGGGTGGATCACACGCTGCTGGCCCAGGGAGCCACATGGGACCAGATCCGGGGGATCTGTGACGATGCGCTGGAGTATGGGACAGCCAGCGTGTGCATACCTCCATCTTATGTAAAGAGGGCAAAAGAATATGTGGGGAGCAGGATGCAGGTATGTACGGTAATCGGTTTCCCCAACGGATACAATACAACTGCGGTCAAAGTATTTGAAACCTGCGACGCCGTTGAAAACGGGGCGGATGAAATCGACATGGTGATCAACATCGGCTTGCTGAAGGATGGGGAGGACGGCCGGATCACGGAAGAGATACGCAGGATCAAGGAAGCCTGCGGCGGCAGAATCCTGAAGGTGATTATAGAGACCTGTCTGCTGACTGAGGAGGAGAAGATCAGGATGTGCCGGATTGTGACAGAGGCCGGAGCAGACTTTATCAAGACGTCAACCGGATTCGCCGGGGCGGGTGCGACATTGGACGATGTCCGGCTGTTTGCCCGGCATGTGGGTGAAGGGGTGCAGATAAAAGCGGCGGGAGGTATCTCCTCTTTTGAGGATGCAGAAGCCTTTATCAGCCTGGGTGCAGATCGTCTGGGTACCAGCCGGATTGTGAAGCTGGCCAGGGCGGAACGCGAGAAAGGAGAAGGAAATGGACAGACAGATGTTGATCAGCACAGCTATTGACGCAATGAAGGGGTCTTATTCCCCGTATTCCCACTTCCATGTGGGCGCGGCCCTGCTGTGCAGCGACGGATCGGTGTATAAGGGGGCTAATATTGAAAATGCTTCCTACACGCCGACTGTCTGCGCGGAGCGGGTGGCATTCTTCCGCGCGGTCAGCGAGGGGAAACGGGAATTTGAAGCAATTGCAATCTGCGGCGGCAAGGACGGCGTGCTGGCGGACTACTGTTATCCCTGCGGCGTGTGCCGCCAGGTGATGCGGGAGTTCTGCAAGACTGATGAATTCCGGATTATTGTAATTAAATCCCCGGAGGAGTACAGGGAATACACGCTGGAGGAGCTGTTCCCCCAGGGGTTTGGACCGGGAAATATGGGATGACTGCTGAATGTACACGCTGACACGGATTATGAGAGCTGCCTGACGGCAGAGATGAGGTGTGGTAGAACATGAGAATGTATGATCTGATTGAAGAAAAAAAGCGGGGAGGCGTCCTCTCGGCTGGGGAGATCCGCGAAATGGTGGCTGGTTTTGTACAGGGCGAGATTCCGGATTACCAGATGGCCGCCATGCTGATGGCTATTTATTTTCAGGGTATGAATGATGAGGAGATCACTGCGCTGACATTGGAGATGGCCCACTCCGGGGATATGGTAGACTTATCGCCCATCCATGGGATCAAGGTGGATAAGCACAGCACCGGTGGCGTGGGAGATAAAACGACGCTGGTCATTGGCCCGATTGTGGCTGCCCTTGGGGTGAAGGTGGCTAAAATGAGCGGCAGAGGCCTGGGGCACACAGGCGGAACTGTGGATAAGCTGGAGAGCATACCGGGCCTTCGGACTGCCATTGAGCGGGAAGAATTTTTCCGGATCGTCAATGAAAACGGCATCGCTGTCATTGGCCAGTCCGGCAACATGGTGCCTGCGGACAAGAAACTGTACGCCCTGCGTGACGTGACTGCTACGGTGGACAGCATTCCCCTGATTGCCTCATCTATTATGAGTAAGAAGCTGGCAGCTGGAAGCGATGGGATCGTGCTGGATGTAAAAACCGGCAGCGGGGCCTTTATGAAGACGCTGGAGGACTCTGTCCGCCTGGCGGAGAAGATGGTGGCCATCGGCAACATGGCCGGCAGACGCTGCTGCGCCCTGATCACCAATATGGATATCCCTCTGGGCCACGCGGTGGGCAATTCCCTGGAGATGATGGAAGCGATTGAGACTCTGGACGGCCGCGGCCCCCGGGATCTTACGGAGGTGTGTCTGGAACTGGCTGCCAATATGCTGTGTATGGCAGACATGGGGCCGGTGGAAGAATGCCGGCGAATGGCCCAGAAGGCAATAGAGGACAAAAGCGCCCTGGCGGCTCTGGCCAGAATGGTGGAGGGCCAGGGCGGAGACCCTGCCTATGTGCTGGAGCCGGACCGGTTTAAGCAGGCGCCCTTTGCCTGCCAGGTGAAGGCGCCACGGGCCGGCTGTATCTCTCACATGGACACAGAGGGCATTGGGATCGCCTCTGTGATGCTGGGCGCAGGCCGCAGCAAAAAGGATGACGTGATCGATTATTCCGCAGGGATTATTTTAAAGAAAAAGTATGGGGAAATGGTGGAAGCGGGAGATGTGCTGGCCATACTGTACGCCTCAGATGAAGGATTGTTTGAGGG
>URUZ01000408.1 GCA_900551225.1 uncultured Clostridium sp. | reverse complement strand
AGACACGCTCTCCGTAACCAGGCGCCGGCCCCTCCGCTGTCCTCCCCACCCCAACCTCCTTCTTTTCGCGGCCAACACACCAGCCAACGTCCGCGTCCCCTTCCACCCCTAAATCCCCATCTCAATGCATAGCAATCGCCCGAATAGAATACTTAAAGAAATCCCCAAGGCACTTCTTCACCTTATTCCTATCCTCCTGATGAAAAGAATTAAGTATCTTACACCGATAAAACACCGCGCTCTCCTTAGAGGAAGCCAGAGACAATACCTTCAATGCCGAATCCTTCCTCATCAGCACCATAATCTGCATCAGCCTCCCATAGATACTATTGCCGCACACATCCCCCACATACGTATCAATCTCAGACAGTTTCTGCGCGAATTCCTCCGCGGAGATCTCCTCCACCTCCACGTCCAGCAGCATATCCCTGTAGCGGTCCAGCTGTTCCAGGATCTCCGGCGTGCGGTTGTCATAGCAGGTGAGGTATACTTCTGTCTCAATCAGGTTTCTGGCTGCGTAGATCTCGTCATGTTTGTTCATCTCCTGATAATACATCCACATCACGGTTTCTTCAGGGACCTTGGTCCCCTCCTCGCTGACGAAGCTTCCGTCACCGGGCTTGATGGTCAGCATACCCACCAGGGACAGCGCCCGCAGCGCCTCCCTGATCCTGCTTCTGGTGACGCCGAACATCTCCGCCAGATCCCGCTTATTGGGAAGCTTGTCCCCCGGCTTTAACTGCCCGGATGTGATCATCCCCGCAATCTGCTCTATAATTTGTTCTGTCAATGTCACTTTTTTCAGCGGTTCGCATTCCATCATAATCTACATCCCTTCCAATGCCTGGTTCATTCCTATTATAATACCACACCGGCCGCGGCTGTGTCCAGTGTCAAAGCGTTCCTCCCGGCGGCTGCCACGGCCTCCAGTTTGCCCATAAAAATGGCTCCGCAGCCAATCATCGCAGAGCCATTTAGAGACATTTTATATTACTGGATTTCCAGATTATCCTTGATCACCTGGTCAATCTCCGCCTTCTGCTCCGCGTTCAGCGGAAGCATGGGCCTTCTCACCTCACCGGCATCGATTCCCTGGCAGGCGGCAATGTATTTTAAACTGGCGCACAGGCCGTTTTTCAGCACCACATCCAGAATGTTGTTGGACTTGGACTGCAGCGTCCTGGCTGCCTGGTCCTCATGGGACAGGTACAGCTCCATCACCTTCCGGTACTGGGGCAGCATGAAGTTAAAGTTACTGCCAATGAATCCGTCGCAGCCAAAGGCCAGGAAGGCAACCATGCAGTTTTCAAAACCTCCGTAGCATTTGATCTCAGGATTCAGGCTGTGTATCCGCTCCATCTGGTACAGATTCAGGTTGGTGTGTTTTACTGCCCCCACCGCCCCGGATTTTAACAGGGCCTGGATATCCGGATGGGCCAGATTCAGTTCCCTGTGGGTACTGGTGGGAATATTGTAGAACAGTACCGGCCGGTTAGCCGCCTGGGCGATATCGTAGTAATACCCCGCAATCTCCTTCTCGGAGAAGCCAAAGTAAAAGGGAGGTGTGGCGGCAATCTGCTGGATGCCCAGCTCTGCGGCTTTCCTGGCGTAGAACACTGCTTCCTCTGTGCTGATGGCACCCACATGGGCGAACATTTCCCCGCGGTCCGTGTATTGGGAGGCCAGCTCAAAGGAGCGCACCCGCTCCTGCCTGGTGAGGAAGAAACACTCGCCGGAGCTTCCACCGATGAAGAAGCCGTCCGCGCCCTCAGAGAGGTTCCTGTCCCACAGCTGCTTTAAGGCTGGCTCATTGATCTGGTTTTTCCCGTCAAATGGAGTGATGGATGCTACATATAGTTTTTTCATAGTCTGACCTCTAATCTAAGTGATATACTTCCTGAATGTCCAGCCAGGGGCCGTCCTCAGTATATGGGTTCATGCAGGGCACACACTCGCCCCACCAGCGCTGGGTCTCCGGGTCGGCAGCCATCTTCGCCATATCCGCCTCATAGTCTGCCCCCACATACTCATAGTAGGAAAACAGCACATCCCCATGTACATAGATGGAATAGTTCTGAATGTTGCAGGCCTTGATCATGTCGTTGATCTGCTTCCAGGGGGCCGCGTGCAGGGATTTATAATAATCTGCCTTCTCAGGCGTCAGTCTTGAAGTGCTTGCGTAACGCTTTACATTTGCCATTGTGGTTTCTCCTTTTTACTAAAGCCGGTAGATCCGCTTTGCATTTTCATAAAACAGTTTTTTCTGAAATTCCGCTCCTCTGGGTGCTGTGATCCGCATCAGGGACTGAATCCAGGGGGACAGCCCTGTGGCCACGTTGCACACTGGAAAATTGCTGGCATACATCACCCGGTCCGGGCCAAAACTGTCCAGGGCAATGTCCACCGCAGGCCGCAGGGTATCGTCAGTCCACGCTCCGGCTGGATTTAAGCCGGATATTTTGCACACCACATTGGGCAGGGAGGCCATTTTCTTAAGATTCTGAATCCATGTATCCCTGTACTGCCGCTCTAATTCAGTGGGGTTCTCCCTGGAAATGATATCCGGGTCCACGATTCCCATATGGTTCAGCACAATCACCGTGCCGGGACAGGCCCTGGCCGTCTCATAGAGGTCGCCCAGTTCACGGCACCGCACGCAGCCCTCAAACACCAGGCCCTTCTCCCCCAGGAACCGGACATTATCCAGGAACTGCTGTCCCAGACAGGTGCCGGGCAGGGCCTGGGGCACATGCAGTACCTGTCTGACACCCTTTACATAGGGGGAGGCAAACCGTTCCACATACTCCTTAAAGCCAGCCTCGTTCAGGCAGCCGGAAATGCAGGCTCCGGCAAAGAGCTGGCCCGGGTCCGCGCAGCAGCCTGTGATAAACAGGTTCTCCCGCTCCTTATCCTGGCGGGCGCAGTCCACCTCCACATAGACAGCGGCCTCCACCTCATAGCCTTTGTCCGCCTCCAGGGCATTTTCATAGTCCTTCAGCGTGTAGGTCCGGTCCAGAATCTCACCCTCGCCGTCCAGCCAGGGGAGGGTGAATTCTTCTTTATTCCATATATGTAAATGGGTGTCAATGATTTTCATGGGTATTCTCCTTTACTCCGCGTAATCCACCGGCAGACCGCCGTTTGCGTTGGACTGATAGCAGGCCTCCACCACGCACATGGTGTGGTATGCATCCTCCACGCTGTTCATATAGCGGTAAGACGGGTCCTCCAGCTTCTTCATCAGGCCGCCCATGGTCCCGATAAATGCCTCGTTGAACCAGCTGCCCTTTACATCCAGCTCTCTCCAGCCCTGGCCGTCGTCGGTGATGTACTCCACCTTGTCGGGGCGGCCTGTGGGATAGTCTAAGATCAGCCCTAAGCGGACACGGATTGCGCCCTTTAAGCCCTCGATCTTCATCATGCTCTCCTGGTAATCCGGCGCATAGTCGTGGTTGTGGTTGATGTGCAGGTTCACTCTCAGGGTATCGCCGTAATCCATGATGATGGAGGTCCTGGTCTGGGACAATGCCTGCATCTTGGGGTGCTGCATGGTCTTGCAGTAAACGCCCTGGGGATCGCCCACAAAGCTGCGGATACAGTCTATGTAATGGATGCTGTGGTAGTTGATCTCCATGCGCTCCAGCCCAAACAGGAAGCTCCACAGATGCCATGGATGCAGCTCCACCACTCTCCAGTCAATGTCCACGATATCCCCGATGACTCCGTCCTGGATCAGCTTCCTGGCAGCGATCATATAGGGGGCCTGGCGCAGCTGGAAGTTCACGCCTGCGGTCAGGTTCTTGGCATGGCAGATATCCAGGATCTCCTTGGCCTGCTCAATGCTCTCGCCCATAGGCTTTTGCATCAGCACCGCCGCGTTGTCGGGCAGCATTTTCAAAATGCCTGCTGTCTTGGAAGCTGGAACCGCGATGTCAAATACTGCATTTTCACTGACGCCCAGCGCAATCAGCTGGTCCAGCTGCTCCACTGCATTGGGAATACCAAACTCAGCGGCAGTTTTCTTAGCCTTCTCATAGTCCAGATCATAGATTCCCACAACCGGGTATCCCGCCATCTTATAAGCCGGAAGGTGGGAACCGGATACGATTCCGCCTGCTCCGATGATTACAATGTTCTTCGCCTTCTCAGGCATCTCCGGTATGTAGTTTAATTCCTCAAGTTTGTTCGCCATGGTAAAACCTCCTCAATTCTTCTTATTATAAACCATTAGAAACGCCTACGACAACCAGTGCCGCAATAATTACCGCATTGCCGTATATGGCAACCTTCTTGGCCCGTGCAAAGCCTTTCCACTCTCCGTCCAGGAATCCCCACATATTGGCAATGATCAGAGCCAGTCCGTTAAATGCTACCCAGCCCACAACCGGACCCATGGAGCCTAAGAGAGCAGTTGCCTTACCGTAGATGGCCAGGGCGCTGAACCATACCACAGAGGTCAGAGCTACCTTAAAATATGCTTTGCCGCAGCCTGGCTTGGTGTAATCAGTGTAGGTCTTGTTCTTTAACAGCTTGCTCATGGCATAGATAAAGTTGGCCAGGAAGCCGCCTGCAAATACCACGACCCAGGACAGAAGGCTGGCGCTGGTGGGGTTGACCCCGGCCTCTACGGCCAGGGCAACCGGATAGTTGGCAGCTGTGGCTCCTATATTGATGGCCGCTGAACCTGCGCCGGAAGCCAAGGCCATGATCAGGCCTGTCATAAATAAGGAAGAGCTTCCCTTTTCTTTGGTCTTTTTTGTCTCCCCGCCGTCTCCATTTTTCATAAAACCTGCCTTGGACAGTACGATTACGCCGCCCAGCAGAATCAGCTGGCCCAGCAGCAGAACCCCCAGCACCTTTGCAGGGGGATAAGTGCCCAGGATGATCATGGGAACGAAGCTGCCCAGCAGGTTGGACAGGCCCAGGTTGATGCCCGTCACAAGGGAAACGCCGATCATATCAATGGCCTTGCTGTACCAGATGGAGCTGATTCCCCAGAAGAATCCGGACAGCGCGCCGATGATTAAGGTAGGAACAGGGGTTGCGGTGATGTAGCTTAAATAGTTGGGAACCTCCACCATACACCAGATGTGCGGGATACACAGCACGCCGATGATGGAGAACAGAACCCAGAACGCCTCCCAGGAAAAGGGCTGATACTTCTTAAAGCAGATGCCGAAGCTCCCCTGGAAAATGCAGGCCAGAAACAGTACAAAAAATGCTGAAGCCATTTTAATACCTCCCAATGTTTGGTTTACTTTTTTGTTTTAATTCATTCTGATATGTTGCTGGTATTGAAATACTGCTGATATTTATCGATAAATTCTTGGTACTACCAGTGAACCGTTCGTGATTATCATAAAATACAGTCAAGACATTGTCAATGTATGTTTTAACCAGTATAAATGTTTATTTTTTGTGCATTTTTGATATT
>URUZ01000407.1 GCA_900551225.1 uncultured Clostridium sp. | reverse complement strand
TGACTTACAAAAACATGTGAAATCAAAATCTTATAAAAAATACTTCTTTACAATAACATGCTTCGGCGATATTGTCAAGCATGGAATTATCATTTCCATTAATTAACAAGACCGCGCAAATTCATTGCGCGGTCTTAAGTCATCATGGAGACAACAGGACTCGAACCTGCGGCCCTCTACACGTCAAGCAGATGCTCTCCCAGCTGAGCTATATCTCCATGAAGAATATTATAAGCCATAATGGGAGATTACACAATCCTATTTTTAAATTTTTCTAATTGTTTACTGATTTCCTGTTTTCAGATCAATGATCTCCTTCGCCATAGCGTGAAGAGAGTCCCTGGAGACAGTTTTATTGATATCCATCAGCATGTAGAAAACTCCATCATCTGTCCATGAGACGGAATATGCCTGTTTATCGCTGTAGTACAAGGTGAAATCACCATACTTTGTACTGATGGCATCCTGATCGGGAGTCTGTCCTGCTTCCGGTTCAGCATTGAAGGAAACAGATTTTGCCGTGCCGTTTGTGCTCTGCGCATATTTCAAACTGATTCCTTTGCTGCTGCTTGTTACATTGCCGTTGGCGTCCAGGGTGGAGGATTCTGTGATCCGGCCGCTTTCATATTGAAAGCCGCCTGCCAGGGCGCTTGGCAGCTTTGGCGAAAAACCGGTGTCCTTTTGAACTGTTTCTGCGGTGGGGAGCTGCGGATAATCGCTCTTGGAGGAGCTTGTTGCCACGGATACTTTGACAGACTGCGCGGCGGCGAAACAGGGGGTGGTATTCATAAGCAGTGCCCCGGTGAGCAATAATAGGGCCAGTGTTTTCTTTCTCATAAGCATCTCCTTCAGTTGGCATTAATTGGATAAAGCAAGTATAGCAGGCGGTTCTCTAATTACCATCTAAATCCAGCTGTAAGAAACAAGTAAGTATTTTAAAATTGGCAGATGGGGCAGAAAGAGTTATAATAGAAGAAACCTATATGTTCCCGAAGGGAGGAACTGGCATGATGCTGTATCACAGGATGTACCTGTTCTAGGTGTGGAGTAAGTGCCGATACCGGCAAATCTAAAGCTCATAACGTAGTCCCTCATGATTACAAAACCTATGGCTGGATTACATGGTGACATTCAGCATCCAAACCTACTGGCATCGAATCGAATGCCAGTAGGTTTTTTGCAAAGATAATATCAACAGAAAGAGGAGGACAGGGGATGAGACTGTTTAACGGCAATCAGGCCTGGCAGGGCAGCGTGAGGGAAGCCATCGCGGGGCTGGAGGAAGGGGATGGTTCCTGTCTGCATATTGCATACTGTTCCCTTGGACTGGGTGACAAAATGCTCATAAGGAACAGCGGCCAGGCTATCCGCAGTTTTCTGAAGAACTTGGATATGCAGCAGATGATCCGCTTAAGCGAAAACTTCCGCCAGTACACGTCCCTGGACTGGGTCATCAGCTGGGAGAAGATCAACCCTGCAAAGTATAAAAATGTATTTGAGTCGGAGACAGACTACATATATATGCTGATCCTGGGCAGCTTCCACCCCAACGGGTATTACAGGGAGCGGTGTGTGCGGGAGATGGCGGACTGTCCGGGTACCCTGCCGTATCTGATTCTGCGGTTGAACGACTGGGTTGAATTGATCCGTGACACTGCGGAAATGGCGGTCTGTAAAAAGGTTGCGGACTGCGAAGTCCACGAACTGTTTTACTCCGCCCAGGCCCTTTACAAGGTGCGGGTATCCGGCAGGCGCAGCAGCCGGACCCAGGCGCAGGTGGAGGAGCTGATGGAGCGGCGCATGGAGCAGGAGGCTGACGGCATCACCACGGAGGTGGTTCTGGGTTATGAATATGGGGTCAGGAAATCCATCTACCGCTTTCTGCTGTCCAGGGGAATACTGGATATGGAGATGGCGGAGGCATTCTTGGACCGGGAGCGCCACAGCTTCTGCCAGGCGCTGATCATATCTGAACTTTTGGAGCATTATCCGTGCTCCATGGAACAGATCGACCGCTATCTGCGCCACAAAAGTGCCTGCGTCCGGAGAAAAGCCCTGGATTATAAATACCGGCTTCTGGAAGATTCCTGGCCTGGCCTGGAGTATATGCTGCTTGACACCTGCCGCGGAGTCAGGGAGCTGGCGGCGTTTATACTGGAACGCAGCAGCGGCTTTGATGTGCAGGGGTTCTATGTGTCCCATCTGCAGGATGAGAATCCTGCTGTATCCATTGCCGGCCTGGGTGAGAGAGGCAGCAGGGAGACGGCCCCGTTGATAAGGCCCTTTTTGACCCACCCGTCAAATAAAGCGGTCCGCAGCGCGGTCACAGCTCTTGGCCGTCTGGAAGGCATGGACGCAGCTGACATTTTCTGGGAATATCTCTTTGACTCCAGGGTCTCTGTGTCCAAAGCCAGTTTCCGCGCCGCCATGGACAGCGGAGTGCAGTATGGAGCGCGGCCTCTGTATGAGGCCCTGCTGGGCAGCGATATGCCGCATTTAACGCGCTACGTACTGTACCTGCTTCTGCGCGAGAACTCCTGGGACCGGCTGTCGTACCTGATACTCATCTGGCAGAGGCCCGGACTGGAGGAATACAGGGATAAGATCCTGGGCGGTCTGTGGTGCAGGAATATGTACGCCGCAGTCCCCCCGGGCCAGGCGGCATTGATACGGGGCGCACTGGAGCGCGAGGGCAGAGAACTGCCGGAGCGGCTCAGACAGGGGATTCTGTTCGATCTGAAATTCGTGGAAAAAACCGTAGATAAGAGGAGTGAGTGAACATGATTGGCGGTATTGCAGAGATTGATGTCCATGGTATGCGGACAGAGGAGGCCAAGGCGGCCATTGACCGCAAGCTGGCTTCTGCGGGAGCCGGCGTATACAGGATTCGGGTGGTCCACGGATATAACGGCGGAACCAGAATCCGCAGCATGATCCGGGAAGAGTACAGCTATGGCCGGGAGCCAAAGGTAAGCCGCATAGAAATGGGCGGCAATCAGGGGATTACCGAGCTGGTTCTGCGGGAATACTGAGAAATAAAGGAAATTAGGTGCTGCGCTGGATACCGGAAATCTGACAGACATTTTCCAATTTTCATGTGGTTGTAAAATCCGGGAGTTTATTGTATACTGTCACAATAAATGTCAACACTGCCGCCGGCAGAGGAAAGGATGAAGATTATTGGAAATTATTCTGATTAAAATTGCGGTTATTATTGTATTCTGGTTTTTGGGCATGATGGTGCTGAACAAGGTATTTAGCATTATATTGAAGAGGAATGAGCAGATCCATATTAAATTCCTGCGCAGTATGTCCAAGGTTCTGCTGAGTATTGTGGCCGGAATCTGTATCAGCGGCCTGTTCAACACTACAAAAGCACTGAGCGCAACCCTGCTGACCAGTTCCTCACTGCTGGTCGCCATCGTCGGTTTTGCGGCCCAGCAGGTTCTGGCGGATGTGGTCAGCGGAGTGATGCTCAGCTGGTCCAGACCCTTTAACCTGGGTGAGAAGGTCAATATCGCAAGCCTTGGAATCTCCGGGATTGTGGAGGACATGACGGTCCGCCACACGGTGATCCGTACTTACCACAACAGCCGTATGATTATTCCCAACAGTGTGATCAACAAGGCCATTGTGGAGAACAGCAATTACAACAATGATCATATTGGCAACTACATGGAGATCTCGGTGAGCTATGAGAGCGATCTGGAGAAGGCCATCTCCGTTATGAGGGAGACCATTGCCCAGCATCCGCTGGTGGTGGATTTGAGAGAGGACCCATCGGTGGGCGATAAAGTGGGGGTATCTGTGAAGGCACTGGGAGAGGACGGAATTCTTCTGAAATCCACGGTGTGGACCAAGAACATAGACGACAATTTCACGGCCTGCAGCGACATCCGGCGGCAGATTAAGAAGAACTTCGATGAAGCGGGTATCCAGATCCCCTACCGCCATCTCCAGGTGGTGATGGATGGGGAGAAGAAAGAACAGTGATGCAGTAAATGACAGGGGGCATAGCCCAAACGACTATGCCCCCTGCCGGAATCTATAACTGGCGGTGTGCCCAACAGGCGCACCGTTTTTCGTACCGTCTTATTAACGCTTCATCTTCAGTTTCTCTTCCTCAATCGTAATCCTGGAATCATCCAGTGTGGTTCCGATTACCTTCATCAAAGTATTCTGGTCCATGGTGGGCGCGTAGTAAAAACCTTGCTGGTACTCGCAGCCGAACTCGTTCAGCGCGTTTAACTGGTTCTCGGTCTCCACGCCCTCGGCGATGATGTGCAGTCCCAGGTTCTGGGCGATCTGGATCAGGCCGCCGAAAATGCAGGAGGAGCGGGGATTGGTCTCCAGCTGCCACACGAACATGCGCTCCAGCTTCAGCGTCTGCACCGGCAGCTCCAGAAGGCTGGAGATGGGGGTATAGCCGGAACCGAATCCGTTGAGCACCAGCTCCACGCCCATGTCGGAAAGCTCCTGCATGATGATGTTGATGTTCAGGTAAGCGTTGCCCAGGGCGCTCTCGTCCAGTTCCAGGGCCAGCTTGCCGGAGGGGATACCATAGTCCTCGACGATTCTGCCCACCTCGTCCAGGAAATTCTCCTGCAGGAACAGGATGGGGGAGACCGGTACGCATACAGAGTCAAATACCTTGCCCTCAGCCATCAGGTCCGCGATGCAGCGGCCCACCTGCTCCAGCGCATAGTAACCGATGGTGCGGATCTGGCCGGAGTCCTCGGCGATGGGGAGGAACTCGCCTGCGCCCACCAGTCCGATGCCCTGGATAAAGATTCTCATATAAAAATCAGCTCTTGTAAAACGCCCTTCTTTCAGATTATATGTGGGGCGGTAGCGCACCTCGATCTCATCCTTTTCAATGGCGGTCTGCAAATACAGTGCAATGGTCTGTTTGCGCAGAAACTGGTTGTGCATGGTGCTGTCATAGACAGCCAGCTGGTTGGGTCCGCAGTCGGAGGCTGAGGAAACGGCCAGATCCAGACGCTTTAGCAGCTCATCCGTGGTCTGGGCATGTCCGGGATAGGAGCACAGGCCGATCTGGGCCGAACACAGGCAGTCGATGCCGTTAATGGTCCACACATGGCCGAACCGGTCCAGCAGCTCGTCCGCAAGATCAGAAGCGCGGCCCTCGGAGAATTGTTCCAAAATAATAATAAATTCTACACCGATATGACGGTAAACACAGTCGCCAGCAGTTTCCTTCAGGTAAGATGTGATCTGGCTCAGCAGTTCTTCGCAGTAATCGTAGCCGAATATTTTGTTCAGATGCTTGAAATTCTCCAGATACAGCTTCAGCACAACCCCTCTGGAAGCCGGGCCTGCACCGGCCATGATTCCGTCCAGGGTGCTGCGCACATTATGTACATATTCCGGTGAGGCTGAGGCCGTGCTGGTACTGACCTCAGACGGTGCTGCCTCCGTCCCTTTTTTCTTTTTATTTTGAAACCAATCCATGGATTTATCCTCCTTTTATTC
>URUZ01000406.1 GCA_900551225.1 uncultured Clostridium sp. | reverse complement strand
TCTCAAAGGGGTGGGCGGAGTTGACGCCGAAGAAGCCTCCACCATTTGTCCCCAGCTGCTTGATCGCAATCTGGGACCCTGCCGGCCCCAGGGGAACCACGCCCTTGTAAACCTCTGTCACCGTGCCGTCATCATTTTCCATCTCCACAGGCTGGAGAAGTTCCACTTCCTCGTACTGCCTGAAGGTCTGCGGAACCCCCTGGGCCACAATCACCAGAGATACGACCACAGACAGCGGAATCAGCAGATAAAGCACGGTCCTGGTCATATCCGTATAAAAATTCCCCAGCCCCCGCTCCCTGACCTTAAAGAATCCGCGGATCAATGCAAACAGCACCACAATTCCCACAGCCGCGGACACAAAGTTCTGAAAGTTCAGCCCGATTACCTGGCTGAAATAGCTCAATGCCGACTCCCCTGAGTACGCCTGCCAGTTGGTATTGGTCGTAAAACTGGCTGCCGTATTGAATCCCAGGTGCCAGCTCATCCCATCCAGCCCCTGCGGGTTCAGCGGCAGAAACTGCTGCAGGCAGAGGACCGCCCAAAGTACAAACAGGCTGAACACGCTGAACACTCCCGTGCACACTGCGTATTTCTTCCATCCCATCTCCTCATCCCGGTCTATTTTTAACAGCCGGTAAATGCTATTCTCAACTGGGACCAGCAGCCTGGACAGGAATACCGGCTCACCGTTCATCACCTTCCCTATGTACCGTCCCAGCGGCACTGCAAGCACCACCAGCACCACGCAGTAAGCGATCATCTGAATCATCACATTTGTCATTGTCTGTCACCTCTCAATAGAATGATTATCAGGTATATAAGAATACCCACAAGCGCCGCTCCCACCAGTCCATACAGGATCGCCATCGTTTATTCCTCCTTGTTTTTGATATGCGTATGTTAGCATGAGAGCGGGTAAATTTTCTATTGGTCACTTTAGGATGGGTATAAAATTTCCATAAAATGACGTTTTAGTGATGTTATACTGGCATAAAAAAAGCCTAGGACAATTGTCGGAAAGGCTTTGCTTTGGGGCACCGAATGTGCTATATTTGTTAGATATAAATTTGTATTTCATCTGCTCCGGCTGTCTGGCCGGACAAACCTATTTCTATTTCAATTCTATCGGAGGTACTTCTATGACACCTAACTTTATTCCATTCACTGATTTTGAAACATTTGGCATTCCGCAGACTCAGGCAGATGTTCTAAAGAGCTTGCAGACAGACAGTTTTGCTTACCGGCAGTTCTTGGCGCTGACCGAACCGCTTCAGCAGGATTTCCTTTCCTTCTGTATGGGGAGCAAAGGGGCTAAGCTGACTTATGATCCTTTCTAAGCCTCTGTCTGGGGGAAAAGCTGTCCATTGTGGCTGTCCTTCCAGGTGATTCCAGCCGGTTGACAGAAGAAGGCTCCCTTTTGATTATGGATATTCTTGTCCGTCTGGGATCAGGCGCCCTGGTCAACGTAGAAATCCAGCGGGTGGGATACTATTTTCCCGGTTCGCGCTGCGCCTGTTATTCCAGCGATCTGGTGATGCGCCAGTATTCCCAAACCCGTTCAAACATGAAGAAAGCCGGGAAACGCTTCTCCTACCGGGATATAAAAAAAGTCTACACCATCGTCATGATCCAAAGCAGCTCACCGGAATTCCATTTATTCCCAAATGAATATCTCCACTATGCCAAACAAACCTTTAACACCGGTTTACCGCTGGATCTGATTCAGGAATATCTGATCATCCCTCTTGACATTTTCCTTGAAATACCCCACAATAAACTTACAAAGCTGGATGCCTGGCTCTATTTTATCGCATCTGATGACCCTGCGGATATCCTGCGTATTACGGGGGAATATCCCGATTTTAAGGAGCTATACAGAGAAGTATTCCAATTTCGTTTCATGACAAAGGAGCTGGTGAATATGTTTTCAGAAGGATTGAGATTGCTGGACGCCGGAACCGTGCAGTACATGATTGAGGACCAGCAGGCGCAGATTGAACAGCTGCAGCAGAAGGTACAACTGCAGGAACAGGCTGAACAGAGGTTAAAACTTCAGCAAGCCCAAACCGCTAAGGCCCTGGCTGAAATAGAAGCCGAGAATGCGCGCCTCAAGGCTCTGCTGGCCAAATAATTTATCCCGTATAACAATACACAGCAGTCCGGACTGACATATCATCTTCAGTCCGGCTGCTGTGTTTTATACTGTCAATGCTCACTCATCCACAAACCGATACCCCACCCCAACCTCTGTCAGGATAAACCTGGGGTTCGCCGTATCGTCTTCTATCTTCCTCCGTATATTCGCCATAAACACCCGCAGCGACTGATAGTCGTCCGTGGTATCATACCCCCAGACCTGCTGCTGGATATAGTGGTGGGTCAGCACCTTACCGCTGTTGCTCACCAGCAGGCTCATCATCTTATACTCAATAGGCGTCAGATGGACTTCCTGCCCATGTACATAGATCTTCCGCTTCTCAAAATCAATCTTCAGATAATCCAGCTCAAACTGGGTCATCTGCTTTTTCGCCGTCCCCTTATGCCGCAGAGCCACCCTGACCCTTGCCAGCAGCTCCTCCGCGTTAAAAGGCTTCATCACATAATCGTCAGCCCCTTCATCCAGCGCAGTCACCTTGTCCCGTTCCTGCCCCCTGGCCGACACAATAATCACAGGCACCTCCGACTTCTGCCGGATCTGGCGCAGCACCTCCATTCCGTCCAGGTCCGGCAGACCCAGATCCAGCAGAATCAAGTCCGGGTTATCCGCATAAAAATACGAGATCCCCGCCAGCCCGTTATCCGCCAATATATACTTATAACCCTTCGTCTGAAGGGAGATTTTCAGAAAATTCTGGATTGTCTTGTCATCCTCTATCACTAAAACTGTCAGTTCATTCACGCTTTATATCCTCCATGGGCATCTCTACAGAAAATGTCACTCCGCCTGTCTCATTATTACATACCTGAATGGTTCCCCCCTGTGCCTCCACAATGGCCTTGCAGATCGTCAACCCAAGGCCCACGCCTCTCTGCCGGTCACCATTCTCATAAGCGGTGGTAAAGAAATTATCAAAAATCTGCTGCATCTTATCCGCTGAAATCCCCACCCCGTTATCCGACACCTGGAACCGGATGCAGTCTCCCACCCGCTCCGCGGAGATAGTAACTGTGGTCCCATCTCCGGAATGCCGGAAGGCATTGTCCAGCAGGTTCACCAGCACCTGGATAAACAGCCTGCCATCCACAGAAAACAGCAGAATTTCCTCAGGTGTCCTGGTCTTTAGTTTATGGCTGCCGATGCGCTTGGACACCAGGTTCACCGCGGAACCGATGATGTCGTCCACCACCTCTTTTTTCTTGTTGATATCCAGCCGTCCCTCCTGAATCCTGGTCATATTCAGCAGGTTTTCCACCATGGAACTAAGCCATTCCGTATCCGTGCAGATATCCTTCAGCATACTGCGCACCGTATCATGATCAATAATCCCAAGATTATCGAACAGGAACCCGGCATTACTCCCGATTCCCGTCAGAGGCGTGCGCAGGTCATGAGAAATGCTTCTCAGCAGGGTGCTCTTCAGACGTTCCCGCTCCATCTGAACCCGGTTGTTCTCCTGTTCCCGGCTCAGCTGTTCCCGCTCCACCACCAGGGTGATCTGGGAAATGACGGTATCCACGTAGACCTTCTCCTCCTCCTTAAGGCTCCAGCCTCCACAGTCGAAGATGATCACCCCGTAGGTCTTTTCCCTGTTCTTGATGGGGATATAGAGTCCATTGTCATTGGGAAACTGGCATTCTCCGTGTCCGCAGGGCAGGGACTGGTTGTAGCACCACTCTGCCATAGCGCTGGGGAATTCCTGGCTCTCATCCTCCTTCAACAGCACGGTCACATGTTTCCCCGTGAGATTGCTGAGGCTTTCACCGCTGTATTTGCGGATCTCGTCAAATCCGGAGACATTGAGGAAGCCGTTACCAATGGCATTGATCTTGGTGGTGATCTCCCGTTTCTTGTTGGCAATCTGCATCTGCCGCTGGAGCTTCACCACCAGGGTGGACACTATGACCGCCACCACTACGAAGATCATCACAGAGATAACATAGTCGGCATCGTACATGTGAAATGTGAGCTTGGGCTCCGTAAACAGGTAATTAAAGGTGAGGGCAAACACAATTGCCGTCATGATCCCCCAGGCCAGGCTGCCGGTGGCCACGATGCCGATCAGAACTCCCACAAGGTATTCCAGCAGTATATTCTCCGGCCGGAGTCCCGCCCTGTTCATCACAATCGCAAGCAGGGTGGATATCACCCAGACGACGGCAATTTTCAGCCACGCCTTCACCACCCTGGCAGTTTCCTTTTTTAATTGATGCGCCATATGCCAAAACTCCATTTTGAATTTACTCCGCTTTATAATCAGCCCATTCCATCCTGGCGGATCAGGCTGTCCAGTATGTGTGGGATGCTCACCACACGGTCAACTCCCAAATTTTGGAAAATGTCAACATTTGCCGGATTTGCCGCCAGGCACATGGTCCTCTTCACGCCAAAGAGACGCTTTGCCATCTGGCAGATTTCCAGATTGTCCGCATCCGAGGGTTTGAGGGCGATCAGCAGGTCGCTGCCGCGGATTCCTGACTCCTCCAGAACCGCCTCCAGGCATGGATCTCCCAGTTGTATCTCCATATCGTACTTGGCCGACAGGTATTCGCAGTAACTCCGGTCCTCATTGATCAGAACCAGGTGTTTCCTGGTATTCTTCAGAAGTCCTGTGAGATAGTCCGCCTGCTCTCTGCCGCCTGCCACCACGATCTTCATCCTGCCTCCTTTTGGCAGTCTGCGCCTACCATGTGGGCATAATCTTCCACGGACTTCAGGTGCGGGCAGATGGGCTTTATAGCCGTACCCTGGATGATCCGTTCCTTTGACTGGTCCTCCAGCTTCACGTATACATTTTCCACGTTCATCAGACAGCGGGCGATCTGGGCTACCATCAGATTCACATTGTCATTCTGCGTAGCCGCAACGAAGGCCGCCGCGTTTCTGACGCCGCATTTTTCCAAAGTCCCCAGATCGGTCACATCCCCCTCGATCTGATTCCCTCTGAAGTCCTCCGGGAGCCTGCAAAAAGCTTCCTTCTGACTGTCTATCACCACCACACGGTGCCCACTGCTCGAAAGGCCGCCGGCCAGCCTGGCCCCCCAGTAGCCGGAGCCAACCACAACGATTGATTTAGGTTTATTAAATAACATAGTACGACCTCCTTCCTTATGTATCCTGCTTATATTTTAGCAGGGGATAATATAAAGAAGATAGAGAAATACTTACGGGGCGTATAAAGATTTTATAAAGGTACTATAAAGATTCCTGTCCCAGTACAGCCTGATCTCCCAGTGCGTGTCTTAAAATTGCTTTTCGTCAGCTGTGTGTCACACTTTGTGGGAGATTGGGCCACGATGAAGGAGGCGGGCTACGTTGACCGAATTGGGGTCAAATATGCCGCAAAGTGGGGCGTGCAGATGGCGGAAATGAATTATCAAAC
>URUZ01000405.1 GCA_900551225.1 uncultured Clostridium sp. | reverse complement strand
GATTTAAACAAAAGCCTTGACTTGGAGTCCACTCCAGGTGCTATGATAAAGTTAAATAAACTATAATAGGGAGAAAATGGATATGGAGCAAGTAAAAAAACTGGGTTTCGGCTTTATGCGGCTGCCGCTGACTGATGCTGAGGACCAGAAGAGTGTGGATTTTGACCAGGTCTGTCAGATGGTGGATACATTTCTGGAGAGAGGTTTTACATATTTTGACACAGCGTATATGTATCACGCCTTCCAGAGCGAAATTGTACTGCGGGAGGCCCTTGTCAAGCGCTATGACAGAAGCGCTTATACCCTTGCCACCAAGTTGCCGCTTACTTTTTTGAAAGCGGAGGAGGACAATGAGCGCATTTTCAACGAGCAGCAGGAAAAATGCGGGGTGGAGTATTTTGATTACTACCTTATGCACAATATGGGCGCAAACACTTATGAGGTCGCAAAACGCTGCAATTGTTTTGATTTTGTCCAGCGCATGAAGGAGCAGGGAAAGGTGGGACAGACTGGATTCTCCTACCATGACAACGCGGATCTTTTGGACGAGATATTAAGCGCTCATCCGGAGGTTGATTTTGTGCAGCTTCAACTGAATTATCTGGATTGGGATAATGAGAGCATCCAGTCCGGGAAATGTTATGAGGTGGCCAAGAAGCACGGCAAGAAGGTGGTTGTCATGGAGCCGGTGAAGGGCGGGACCCTGGCGGCCGTGCCGGAGGAAGCAGAACAGCTGTTTAAGAGTATTCAGCCCCAGATGTCCATCGCTTCCTGGGCCGTGCGGTTTGCAGCCAGCCGGGAAAATGTGATGATGGTGCTCAGCGGCATGAGTACCATGGAACAGCTGCTGGACAATACCGGATACATGCAGGAGTTTGAACCGCTGTCAGACCGGGAAAATGAGGCGGTAAAAGCTGCTGTCAAAATCATCAATGCAGCAATTGCAATTCCGTGCACAGCCTGCCAGTATTGCGTGGAAGGCTGCCCCAAGAACATTGCCATACCCAAGTATTTTGCGCTGTACAATGCCGACCAGCTGGCACTGAACCAGGGATTTTCCACACAGATGGCATATTATGCTAATGCTGCCCGGATTTATGGCAAAGCCTCAGACTGCATCAGCTGCGGAAAGTGTGAGAAGATCTGTCCGCAGCACCTTCCGATTATTGAACATTTAAAGCAGGTTGTGAAAGCCTTTGAGTGAGAAAGTAATTGACTATATTGGATATTTTTAATATACTTAAACCGAAATGCTGACAGAAGTCAGGAAAAATTGCCAGAAGGTGATTCTATCTAAGAGATAGGATTTACTTCTGGTATTTTTTCTTGGAATACAATTTTTCAAAGTGGAGAAATAGCGATGAATCAGGACAATGAAATTGGAAGCCTGCTGCGCCGGATTCAGCAGGGAACGCTCTCTGTGGAGGAGGGCGAGAAGATTCTGAAAGACCTTCCCTATGAGGATTTCGGCTATGCCAAGCTGGATTATCACAGGAAACTGAGAACCGGTTTCCCGGAGACGGTGTACTGCCAGGGGAAGGAGGACGAGCACCTTGTGAAGGTGTTTGCAAGTCTGTACAGCCGCAATGGAGAGGTTATGGGCACCAGAGCCACTCCCAGGCAGTATGAGCTGGTGAGGCAGGCGGTCCCCTCCGCTGCCTATGACCCGGTATCCCGGATTATCAAAGTACGGGAGGGAGAGACAGCTCTGGAGGGCTGTATTGCAGTCTGCACAGGAGGAACGGCAGATATATCAGTGGCTGAGGAAGCGGCGCAGACGGCTGAATTCTTTGGAAGCTATGTGGAGCGGATCTACGATGTGGGCGTTTCCGGCATACATAGGCTGTTGAGCCAGCGGGAGAAGCTGGACCGGGCCAACTGCATTGTGGCTGTGGCCGGAATGGAGGGGGCATTGGGTACGGTGATTGCAGGACTTGTGAAGAATCCGGTGATTGCAGTCCCCACATCAGTGGGCTATGGAGCCAACTTCGGCGGACTCTCCGCCCTTCTGACCATGATCAATTCCTGTGCCAACGGAATATCGGTGGTCAACATTGACAACGGCTACGGCGCAGGTTATCTGAGCACACAAATAAATCGATTGGCGGTGAAATCATGAAAAAAGTATTGTATTTAGAATGTATGTCCGGCATAAGCGGCGATATGACAGTGGGAGCCCTGCTGGACCTGGGAGCAGACCGGGCGGTGCTGGAGAAGGCCCTGGACAGCCTGGGTGTGGGCGGATACCATCTGCATTTTGGAAGGACGAAAAAATGCGGGATTGATGCCTTTGACTTTGATGTGCATCTGGAGTCCGGGCATGGCGGAGCGGATGGGCATGAGCATGGACATGATGCGGAAGGCCATGGGCATGACCATAGCCACGAGCACGGAGCGGAAGGCCATGGGCATGAACATGACCACGAACATGGCACGGAAGGCCATGGGCATGAGCATGACCACGAACATGGCGCGGACGGCCACAGGCATGAACATGGCACGGATGGCCACGTGCACGAGCAAGGAGCTGATATTCACGTGCATGAGCATAGCCACGGGAATGGCGCGGATGGCCATGGCCATGTACACAGCGGTGAGGAGGCTCACAGCCATGTACATGAAGGGGAATATGACCATATCCACGGCCACGAGGCAATCCACGACCATAGCCACAGCAACGGCTGCGCGGACGGCTATGACCATTTCCATGTACATAATCATGCACACAGTGGTGAGGAGGCTCACGGCCATGACCATGATCACACCCATTCGGCAGACCACAGCCATCCCCACGACCATGAAGGGGCTCACGACCACACCCATCCCCACACCCATGAAGGGGACCATGATCACTCCCACAGCCACACCCATCCCCACGTCCACCGCAACATCCACGACATCTACCAGATCATATCACGTCTGGATGCCGCGGACACGGTGAAGGACAGGGCGAGGCAGATGTTTGACATTGTGGCCCAGGCGGAGGCCAGGGCCCATGGGATTCCTGTGGCAGAGGTGCATTTCCACGAAGTGGGGGCCATTGACTCCATTGTGGACATCATCAGCGTGGCGGTGTGCATGGACAATCTGGGGATAGAAAAGGTGGTGGTATCGCCCCTGGCAGAGGGCACAGGCTATGTGCGCTGCCAGCATGGCGTGATTCCGGTGCCGGTGCCGGCGACCGCCAATATTGCCTCCGCCAATGGCCTGAGCCTGCGTTTTACGGACAATGACGGGGAGATGGTAACGCCTACCGGAGCGGCAATTGCGGCAGCTTATAACAGCGGAGAGGCTCTGCCCAGGGATTACCGCATCACAAAGATCGGAATCGGAGCCGGCAAGAAGGAATTTAAGCAGGCCAACATTCTGCGGGCCATGCTGATTGAGGAAGCCGGGGAGATGGCTGACCGGATGTGGAAGCTGGAGACCAACATTGACGACTGCAGCGGTGAAGCTCTGGGATTTGCTATGGAAGAGCTGCTGAAAAACGGGGCGGCGGACGTGTGGTACACTCCTGTATATATGAAAAAGAACCGCCCGGCCTACCAGCTGAGCCTGCTGTGCAGGGAGAACCAGATTCCTGCGCTGGAATCCATTCTCTTTACCCACACTACCACCATTGGAATCCGCAGATACCAGGTGGAGCGCACCGTTCTGGACCGCAGCGCGGAGACAGTGGACACCCCATGGGGAAAGGCTCAGGTGAAGGTGTGCAGGCATAAGGGAAATGTGTACTGTTACCCGGAATATGAGAGCGTCGGCCAAATCTGCCGCCAGACCGGCCTTGCCTACGGCCAGGTCCATCAGCAGGTGGCTGGTTTGGCAATGGAACAGCTGGCAAAACAGTGATGAGGAAACGTAAATGAACGAACTGAGAACAAAACTGGAATCATATATGAGCCAATATTCACAGGAGGACATATGCCTTGCTTTCTCAGGAGGCGTGGATTCCAGCCTCCTTCTGAAGGCAGCGCTGGATGCAGTAAATGCCGGCGGGCGCAGCGTGTATGCAGTGACCTTCAACACCCGCCTTCATCCGCCCTGCGACCTGGAGGCCGCAAGGCAGATTGCCGGAGAGCTGGGAGGAATCCACGTTGTACTTGAAATAGACGAGCTGGAGCAGAAGGAGATTGCCGGGAACCCGGTAGACCGCTGCTATCTCTGCAAACGCCAGCTGTTTACAAAGCTGGCCGAGTTTGCCGCAGGGAAGGGTGTCCGTCATATTTTCGACGGAACCAACTGGGATGATATGCACGTGTACAGACCGGGAATCCGGGCGTTAAAGGAACTGGGAATCATCAGCCCCCTGGCGGAGCTGCATGTTTCCAAAGACCAGGTGAGGAGCCTGGCTGCAGAATACGGGATTTCTGCGGCATCCAGGCCATCCACCCCCTGCATGGCCACCAGGCTTCCCTATGGGGCGCAGCTGGACTACGGCCTGCTGGAGCGCATCGAAACCGGGGAAATGTGGCTTCGGGAACAGATTGGCGGGAATGTCCGCCTCCGCGTTCACGGGGAGGTGGCCCGCATTGAGGTGGATGCCTCATCCATGGAGAAGATGGTTAAGCTGGGCGCCCAGGCTGCCCAGCGGTTAAAGGACCTGGGATTCCACTATGTAACCCTGGATCTGGAAGGCTTCCGCTCAGGCAGTATGGACCAGTACATTGACCGTTCCGGAATGGAACAGCCTGCTCTTGGGAGGTAATATACGTGACTATTGCAGAAGTGAGCAAGAAATACGATCTATCGGCCGACACGCTCCGCTACTATGAGCGCATCGGCCTGCTTCCCGCAGTTCCCCGCAATAAAAGCGGAATCCGGGACTATGACGAGGACTCCATGCGCTGGATCGAGCTGATGAAATGCCTGAGGAAAGCAGGCGTGCAGATTGAAGCCCTGATTGAGTATGTGGAATTGTTCCGAAAAGGGGATGAGACAATAGAGGCCAGGAAAAATATATTGCTGGAGCAGAGGGAGCACCTGATTGCCAGAATGAATGACATGCAGGCCTCCCTGGACCGGCTGGACAGCAAGATCGAGCGGTACGAGAAAGGCCTGATGGAAAAAGAATTAAAGCTGAGGGACTGATCCGCTGTGCACAGCGCCGGATCAGCGCCGGATCAGCGCAGCAGCGGCAGGCTCCCGGTCAGCTGATTGACCTTCTTTTTAGCGCCGCAGAGCGCCAGGCCCAGATATTGAAGGCCGTTTTCGGGGGCATCAGCCATTTTATCTATAAATTCATCATAGGTTTTGCAGCCCTGGGCCAGATCTGAGAAATCTACCACCATCAGGTCGCTGTAATCAGGCTGGTAAAGCTTTTCACGGAGACTCCGGATCAGTCCGGCGTCTCCTTTTAGAATGGGCACCGGGAATTCGATGATTCCCAGGTGCTCATTTCCGCTTTGATCCGTCACATCCGAGCCGACCACCTGGGGCAGCTGCTTTCCAAGGGTAATGCCCATAATTGCGGCGGTATTCGCGATAATACCCAAGGGCAGATCCTTGTCAATTACCATCACACATTTTTCATTCTGTAAATCCATGTTATTTCTATCCTTTCAATTGTAATTCTC
>URUZ01000404.1 GCA_900551225.1 uncultured Clostridium sp. | reverse complement strand
GGCAGAGCCGGTACAGACATATCGGGAAAAGCTATATAAAAAATAAACCTCTATTTCAAAACCCGCGCCGTGAAGGACCGCGGGTTTTATTGCAATAAAATTTGCATATGAATAAAAAAGGGCTTGAAAATAGAGCATACATAGTATAAAATATAGAAGATTAGAGACATTGAACGAACCTAAGGAGGAATATCTTTATGATATCAGCAGGAGATTTTAGAAACGGCGTTACATTGGAGATCGACGGCCAGGTAGTACAGATCCTGGAATTCCAGCATGTAAAGCCAGGTAAGGGCGCAGCATTTGTCCGCACCAAATTAAAAAATGTAATTAACGGCGGCGTGGTAGAGCGCACCTTCCGTCCTACCGAGAAATTCCCGGCAGCCAGAATCGACCGTGTGGACATGCAGTATCTGTATGAGGATGGCGAGCTGTATAACTTTATGAACCAGGAGACCTATGACCAGGTTGCACTGAACAAGGACATCATCGGCGATGCCTTAAAGTTCGTGAAGGAGAACGAGGTATGTAAGGTTTGTTCCTACAACGGCAACGTTTATTCTGTGGAGCCTCCCCTGTTTGTTGAGCTGGAGATCACTGATACTGAGCCTGGATTTAAGGGTGATACCGCAACCGGCGCCAACAAGCCGGCTACTGTGGAGACCGGAGCAGTAGTATACGTACCGCTGTTCGTTGAGACTGGCGATAAGATCAAGATTGATACCAGAACCGGCGAGTATCTGTCCCGCGTTTAATCCACTATTCAGTGGAAAGTATTAGAACTGTTAGATTGCTCCGGAGTCAATGCCGGAGCAGTTTTTTTGTACCATAGGACTGTGTCAAATATAGAGAAGGAGAATTGAGCCGTGAAGAAAATTCTGGATTTGATGGAAGGAGAACTGAAAGCCGCCTTTACAGCCTGCGGCTATGAGGAAAAGTTCGCCAAAGTGGTGCTGTCCAACAGGCCGGACCTCTGTGAATACCAGTGCAATGGGTCCATGGCTGCGGCCAAGGCCTACAAGAAGAAACCCATCGACATTGCAGGTGAAGTGGTGAACGTGCTGGGGGACGGCCATGGCATGTTTTCCATGGCGGAAGCGATTATGCCGGGCTTTATCAATCTGAAAATCTCGGAAGTATTTTTGGCGGATTATGCCGCGGGAATGGCAGCTGAGGAGAAGCTGGGCGTGGAAGCGCCTGAGAAGCCTGAGACCATCATTGTGGATTACGGCGGCGCCAATGTGGCCAAGCCCCTGCATGTGGGACATCTGCGGGCGGCTGTAATCGGCGAGAGCATCAAGCGCCTGGGGAATTTCCTGGGACACCACATCATCGGGGACGTGCACCTGGGAGACTGGGGCCTTCAGATGGGCTTGATCATTGAGGAGCTGAGGGACAGGAAGCCGGAACTGGTGTATTTTGATGAGGGATATACCGGGGAATACCCTGGGGAGGCCCCCTTCACCATCGGCGAGCTGGAGGAGATCTACCCCGCGGCCAGCGCCAAGTCCAAGGAGGACGAGGCATTTAAGGAGAGAGCCCATCAGGCTACCTTAAAGCTTCAGAACGGATACGCGCCTTTCCGTGCAATCTGGAAGCATATTATCAATGTTTCTGTGTCGGACTTAAAGAAGAACTACAGTAATCTGGACGTGACCTTTGACCTGTGGAAGGGGGAGAGCGATGCGGAGCCGTATATCCCCAGGCTGTATGAGATACTGAAGAGCCAGGGCCTGGTGTATGAAAGCCAGGGCGCGCTGGTGGTGGATGTGGCCCAGGAGTCAGACACCAAGGAGATTCCGCCCTGCCTGATCCGCAAGTCGGACGGTGCGGCCCTCTACGCCACCTCAGATCTGGGTACCATTATCCAGAGGGAGGAGGACTATCAGCCGGACCGCTATATCTATGTGGTGGACAAGCGCCAGGATATGCACTTTGTACAGGTGTTCCGCGTGGCCAAGAAGGCAGGAATTGTAAAGGAGGAGACTCCCATGATATTCCTGGGCTTCGGCACCATGAACGGCAAGGACGGCAAGCCCTTTAAGACCAGGGAAGGCGGCGTGATGCGCCTTGAGAGGCTCATTGACGATATCAATGAGGCTGTGTACCAGAGAATCATGGAGAACCGCTCCGTGTCTGAGGACGAGGCCAGGGAGACCGCAGGGATCGTGGGTCTGGCTGCCTTAAAGTACGGCGACCTGTCCAACCAGGCCTCCAAGGACTATATATTTGATGTGGACCGCTTTACCTCCTTTGAGGGCAACACAGGACCATACATTTTATATACAATCGTGCGCATCAAGTCCATTCTGGGCAAGTACAGGGAGAAGGGCGGATCAGTGGATGCCTGCGCCACAGGCAAGAAGCTTCTGCCAGCGGCAAATGACGGTGAGAAGGCGCTGATGCTGCAGATTTCCAAGTACATTGAGGTGCTGGAGACCAGCTTTGCGGAGACTGCGCCTCACAAGGTGTGCCAGTATGTGTTCGAGCTGGCCAATGCCTTCAACAGCTTTTATCATGATACGAAGATTCTGACAGAGCAGGATGAGGCCAGGAAGGACAGCTATATCGCCCTGATTACCCTGACCATGCGGGTTCTGGAAGCCTGCATCCAGGTCCTGGGATTCAAAGCGCCGGACCGCATGTAAGCGATTAACAGGACAAGTGGGATAGAACGCCGAAGGGAGCGTTGATTTCATGGATATCATTAAAATGCAGACCAACAACTTCTGGAAGGGAGAGGTTGGTGTTAAGGGCCTGGTTGAAGACCAGGCCCAAGTCTATAACGTAAGTTTATATCTGGGGAGTGGTCAGGTCAGGGACTACTCCTGTTCCTGCGCGGAAGGGAATTCCTACAAGGGTATGTGCGCCCATGGGAAGGCCCTTTTTGCGCATTACAAGGAATATGCGAAGAAGGCTTCACAGCCGCCGGTGCACACCTCCCAGGAGGTTCACTCCATGATCCGGGAGTACACCAACCGACAGGTGGCCAGGATCATGGTGGAGGAGGAGCAGGAGAAGGCGGATCTGGTTCCTGTGCTGCTGCTGGCTGGACGACATGTGAAGGTGGAATTCAGGGTGGGCGCAGAGCGTTACTACCTGATTAAGGATCTGACCGCCTTTGCCAGGGCTGTCCGGGAAGGCACCTACATGGAGTATGGGAAAAGTCTGGGCTTCCACCACTATGAGTCTGCCTTCACGCCTCAGAGCAGAGGGCTGCTGGCCATGGTGCTGGAGCTGGCCGAATACCTTCAGCCCCAGCGTGAGGTGGAGCTGAACACGATCCAGCGGGACAGGTTCTTTGACCTGATGATGGACCAGGTGATCGAAGTCCAGATGCCCGGCGGCTACCACACCAGGCTGCTGGTGTGCGGGAAAGACCCACGCCTGTCTGTGACCGTAAAGCCCTATGGGCGGGACGGGATGCGCGTGAGCTTCGACGGGATCACCGGGGACGGGGAGACGGAGATGCCGGACCGGGTGGCTGCCGGCTTTAGCGGGGAACGCCATCTGTACATGGTGCAGGAGGATAAGCTGTACCAGTGCGGCAGCGACTACAGCAAAGGGATTCAGCCCTTTCTGGATCTCATCAGCAAGGAGAGTACCAGAGCTGTGCTGGTGGCGGAGAAGGACATTCCGCTGTTCTATGCCAGGGTACTAAAAAGCATTGAACGCTACAGCGTGATCCGGGCGGAGGGCATAGACTTAAAGGGCTACGAGCCCCAGCCGCTGAGAGCACAGTTTAAGTTCGACAGCAGAGGCGGCAGCGAGGTGCTGATGGAGCCGGTGCTGTCCTACGGGGATTACAATTTTCATCCGGTGGAGGATGAGAATCTGCCCCGCAGCGTGTGCCGGGATGTACCGGGGGAGTTCCGGATCAGCCAGCTGATTAACCGGTATTTCAAATACAAGGAGCCGGATGGGATTCATCTGGTGATCCGGGACGATGAGGATGCTGCTTACCGCCTGCTTTCGGAAGGCATCGAGGAGTTCCGTGGCCTGGGGGAAGTGCTGGTGTCGGAGGAGCTGAAACTGTGGAAGGTGCTGTCCCCCTTAAAGGTCAGTGTGGGGGTCAGCATGAACGGGGGATGGCTGGACCTGACCGTGGACACAGGCGATATGACCTCCCTGGAGCTGTCCAGGATTCTGGCTGCCTACAGCCAGAAAAAGAAGTATTACCGCCTGAAGAGCGGTGAATTTCTGCAGCTGGGGGACGGCGGCCTCTACACGGTGGCCAGACTGGCCGACCAGCTGGGCATCAGCAAGAAAGATCTGCAGAGCGGCAAGATCCGCCTGCCCGCATACAGGGCCTTGTACCTGGACAGTGTGCTGAAGGAAGGCCCGGGGGTTGCCTACTACAGGGACCAGCTGGTGAAGGCGGTGGTGCGCGGCGTCAAGTCCGTGGAGGACAGCGATTACCAGGTGCCGGAGCGTTTAAAAGACGTGCTGCGGGAATACCAAAAGACCGGATACCGTTGGCTGAAGACACTGGACGCCTACGGCTTCGGAGGAATACTGGCGGACGATATGGGCCTTGGGAAAACCCTGCAGACCATTGCCCTTTTGGAGGATGAGTACGGGAATGGGCGGATGGCGGACAGCGGGCCTTCCCTGATCGTCTGCCCTGCTTCCCTGGTGTACAACTGGGAGCATGAGATCCGCAGGTTCGCCCCGGATCTGCGGGCCAGAACCGTGGTGGGAAATGCCCAGGAGCGGGAAGCCATTCTGGAGGAGATACGGGCTGACCAGGCGGGCACGGATGTGGTGGTCACATCCTACGATCTGCTGAAACGGGACTCGGCCCTGTACGAGGGTATGAATTTCCGGTTCCAGATTATCGACGAGGCCCAGTATATTAAAAATGCCGCAACCCAGAGCGCAAGGGCAGTGAAGGCAATCCAGGTGCGGACCAGGTTTGCGCTGACCGGAACGCCTATTGAGAACCGGCTGGGGGAATTGTGGAGTATTTTTGACTATCTGATGCCTGGATTCCTGTTCGGCAGCCAGCATTTCCGCAAACAATTCGAGATCCCCATTGTGAAGGACCAGGACGGGGAAGTCCTGGAACGGCTCCGGCGCATCACCGGTCCGTTTATACTGCGCAGGATCAAGAAGGATGTGCTGAAGGAACTGCCGGACAAGCTGGAGACAGTGGTCTACTCCAAGCTGGAGGCAGAGCAGCGCGCCCTCTATGTGGCAAATGCAGGAAAGCTGAAGGAACTGCTGCAGAGGAGCAGGGAAGGCGGCCTGGGCCAGGAGCGTTTCCAGGTGCTGGCAGACTTGATCCGCCTGAGGCAGGTGTGCTGCGACCCCAGGCTGTGCTATGAGAATTACAAGGGGTCCTCGGCCAAGCTGGAGACCTGTATGGACCTGGTGCGCAGAGGCGTGGAGGGAGAACACCGGATTCTGCTGTTTTCCCAGTTTACATCCATGCTGGAGCTGATTGAACAGCGTCTGAAAAAAGAGGGGATAGCCTGGTACAAGCTGACCGGCGCCACGTCCAAGGAAGAGCGGATCCGGATGGTGGGGGAATTCGGGAAGAATGAGATACAGGTGTTCCTGATTTCGCTGCTGTCTCTTATACACATCTCCGAGCCCACGAGACCAGAGAGGATCTCGTATGCCGTCTTCTGCTTGAAAAAAAA
>URUZ01000403.1 GCA_900551225.1 uncultured Clostridium sp. | reverse complement strand
GGAAGAACAGCTGACGGTGATCCTAAAGCCGCTGTCCTGGGCCTCGTAATCCGCTGCGTCTGATTCCAGGGATTCCGCTGTAAAACAGATCTTGTCCCGCCCCGCATCCGGATTTCGCCGGGGGTCGGACACCGGTGCGTCTGTCTGATCCGGTTCCTGTGTTTTCGTATCTGGGCCGGTGAAGCCAGGCACGGCTGAATATCCTGTTTTATCTACATGAATGTCCACATAAGGCACCTCCCTTTGCTGTATATCTATGGTTCATATTACCATGCCGGACCGCCATTTTCAATGATCACCATTGGTAAATGATGGAAAATCTGTGGGATATTCTACAGGTATGCCGGTCATTGCCGCCAGATAATACCCCATATTCTGGTCGATCAGGGTCATTCTGCCTTCCTCCAGCCGCAGCGTCCTGTAGATGTTGGAGTACCCCTGGCTATGTTCGTAAGCCTGGTGCAGATTCAGGTGGATCAGCCCATTTTTACGGTACAGGATAGAGTCAACGGTCATACCGTCATTTTCAATCTCCTTTAGAATCTCCCCAGCACCCCGGCAGGTGAGAAACTGGCTGAGGGTGATGGGGACCGCGCCGTACTCCACAAAATCGTGGCCGTCGAAATAGAAGTAATAGGGCTTGTAGCTGTGCCCCGTCAGGTCCGAAGCGCCGTCGTATACGCTGTGCAGCATGCAGATATTCCCCTCATCATCCACATGGAAATACTGTCCCCAGCCCGACAGGTTCATGGATCGCGGCGAACCGCCGTCCACTGTCCAGAGGAGGGAGTTGGAGGAAGTGAAGGAATTAATATAATCAAGCCTGACAACTTTCGTATTCCCAAAGCGGAAATATTCGCCTGGAATCAGGCCGCTGTCCTTGCTGATCAGCTCCTCGATGGAATCCTGGGTAACCAGCAGAAAGGCGCCGCCGTAGCCTTCGAATATATATTCAGAGGGAGTTCCCTGACCGGCCACAAAGGCAAAGGCCTCATAGACGCCGTCGCCGTCGTAATCATCGTAGTCCAGGGAGAGGATGGGTCCATCCGGATACTTGGCCTGAATCCTGTCCACCCAGTCCTGGGGACAGGGGGTAATGCCCGCATTTTTGAGGGATGGGCGGCCGTCCACATTGGGAAGCCCTCTCACCGGTTCCCAGCCGTCCCAGGCCAGATTTGTTCCTTCCAGGGATAACCAGGTCTGACTGTCCAGGCCGGACAGAGGGGTGATATCCAGAATCGGATTACAGTCCAGGATCAGGAAGCGCAGCCGTTGCAGATCTGACAGCGGCGAGAGATCCTCGATGTAGTTGGAGGACAGCCGAAGCTCTTCCAGATTGTACAGCCCTGAGAGGGGGGAGAGATCCTGGATATGGTTGCCGGTCAGGGTCAGGTCCTTCAGGCTCACAAGTCCGGCCAGGGCAGACAGGTCTGTCAGATCCTCATTGGATGTGTAGAGGGATTCCAGGTGGGTAAGCCCTTTTAACGGCTCCAGATCCGGTATGGTAAAGCAGGAGCCGCAGCTGTGTAAGGTCAGGTTTTTTACATAGGTCAGCTGGGAAAGCTTATGAAAGTCACTTTCAGTACAGATGCTGACTACGGCTGTGGGCGAGAAGCGGGAGTAGACCTGCTTTGTCCCGTCATGTCTCTGAAATACTGTAATGCCCGGCCCGGAGCCAGCCAGGGGGAGCTTGGCGGCAGACCCTTTTGCATAGTCCGCGGCCTGATCCCCGCAGCCTGAGGACAGGCACACAAAAGCCAGCATGGCAAGTCCAAGGCAGATTCCGTGATATTTCATAATTAATTCCAACCCCCTTCCTCTGTTTTGTATTCAGTTTAGCATACGGCGGCAGAATACACCATGACTATTTTGAAGCAGAATACGGCTAAGTGGTCCAATGCGATGGGCTGGGAATGAACAATAAAAATACCGCGGTCCCTGGGAATTCAGGGCCGCGGTATTTTGCGGGTAATACAGGGTCATCTTGCGATAACTGTGTTGTACCGGTTGATGCACTCCCCTAACGTGTTGGAGAAATGTGCAATGGAGCCAAGGGGGTCCAGGGACGGATCTTCCAGGGGCTTGCCGCTCTCCACCTGGCCGATCATCCACTCCAGCGCCTGTGTCAGCTTGGTGTACAGGCCGTCAAACGGCCTGGAATTGCTGAGGGATTCCTTGATCATCTGGTCATTGTCCGCGGTGGCGGCATCCAGTTCAGCTACCACTGCCACCAGCTCGTCATACAGGGGCTTGATCTCCGTGAGATCCAGGTCTGTCAGGTTCTCGTCGGTCACACCCTGGCTGCTGCATATATTCAAAATCTGCTGGCTAATGCTGATGCCGCGGCTGGCGTTGTAGGCGATCATGCGCCCCTCATCCTTCATCTTCGCCTCATCCTCAGCTACCTGCCCGCCGGCCATCTCTGCCACTAAGTCCAGGTATGCGTACCCCATGGCTTCAAACTCCTGGGCTGCGGGGCGGATCAGGGCGTGGTATTCCTTGGCCTTCTGATACTGGTTGTCGGCATAGTCATTGCTGTGTCCTACCTGGGAGAAGGTGTCCATCAATGTTCTCAGGGAACCCTCCATCTGCCCAATCATGGGATCCAGGGTCTCAAAGGCAGGCTCTACCTGAGCCAGGTCCATACAGTCGTCCAGAATATCCGTGTTCAAGCCATAGATGCGGTAGCCGTAGGTCTTGCCGCTGTCTTTTACCAGCGCAAATTCATCTGCATCTTCCACTACTTCATAGTAATAATCGATATTATCCAGAACCTTGACAATCTCATTGTTCAGTTCCACATAGTAGTTGTACTTGATCATCTTCATCTGATCTGAGGAGATGGTCTCCTGGGGGAGCTCTTCCTCCGTTGTCTCAGCCACTGTTGTCTCAGCCGCCTCAGTCTCTGACTTCCTGGCCCCGGTATCGGCCTTCTGTCCGCAGCCTGACACAGCCAGCGCCATGATAATGGCCGCAGCAGCCGTCTTTCTTCCTATTGATTTTATCATCATGTACCTCCCTGATTAATTTTACTGTTATAATCTTAACAAATAAATTCAGGTTCGTACAGTCTATTAGCCAAGTATTTTCTTTAAATCCTCCTCAGGCGTGGACACTGGGGTTAATCCGTACTGCTCCACCAGGATGTTTAAAACGCCTGGGGACAGGAATGCCGGGATGGTGGGTCCGATGTGGATATTCTTAATCCCAAGATCCAGAAGGGACAGCAGGATACATACGGCCTTCTGCTCATACCAGGAGAGCACCAGGGTCAGGGGCAGATCATTTACGCCGCAGCCGAATACCTCAGCCAGGGCGGAGGCTACCTTCACAGCGCCGAAGGCATCGTTGCACTGTCCCATGTCCATGAGGCGGGGAAGGCCGCCGATGGTGCCCAGATCCAGGTCGTTGAAGCGGTATTTTCCGCAGGCAAGGGTCAGGATCAGGGTGTCCTCAGGAGCCTGCTTTACAAAGTCTGTGTAGTAGTTTCTGCCCGGACGGGCGCCGTCGCAGCCGCCTACCAGGAAGATGTGGCGCAGGGCGCCTGAATGTACGGCGTCCACCACCTGGCCCGCTGCAAAGAGTATGGCTTTGTGGCCAAACCCGGTGGTCACCTGGGTTCCTCCGTTGATTCCAGTGGTGATATGGACGGAGTCATATCCGCCCAGTTCCAGGGCTTTCTCAATCACCGGCGTAAAGTCCTTATCTTCGCCAATGTGCACCATTCCCGGATAAGATACCACAGCTGTGGTGTATACCTGGGAGGCGTAGGAGGCCTTGGGAGGCATCAGGCAGTTGGTGGTAAAGAGGATCGGAGCGGGAAGCCCGTCGAATTCCTTCTGCTGGTTCTGCCACGCGGTGCCGAAATTCCCCTTTAAATGCGGATAACATGCCAGTTCAGGATATGCATGGGCGGGAAGCATTTCCCCGTGGGTGTAAATGTTTATACCCTTGTCTTTGGTCTGCTCCAGCAGGAGCTTCAGATCCAGGAGATCATGGCCGGTGATGACGATAAAGGGGCCTTTTTCAATGGTCATAGTCACTGTCACAGGGGAGGGGTCGCCGTAGGAGCTGGTGTTGGCCTTATCCAGCAGCTCCATGCAGCGCAGGTTGACCTTGCCGCACTCCAGAACCATGGGCAGCAGGTCCTCCACAGAGGCCTCCCAGCCTACATAGAACAGGCCGCGGTAGAAGAAATCATTGACTTCCTGGTCGGAGTAGCCCAGCACCATGGCGTGGTAGGCGTAGGCCGCCATGCCGCGCAGGCCGAAGAGCAGCAGGGATTTTAGGGATTTCACATCCTCGTCGGGCTCCTGCCAGAGAAGGTTCATATCATAGTCCTCATTGCGGGCGCAGGGAGCCGCGCAGGTGGAACAGTCGGGAACCAGCTTGTGTTTCTCATCTTCAACAGCCTGGATCTGCTCCAGCACAGCCTCCTCACTGAAGCTGACGTTTGTCAGGGTGGTAAACAGGCCCTGGATGACGGCCTGGTGGGTGGACTGGGTGGGCTTGATGCCCGTGACAGCGCGGGCCAGGCCGATGAGACGTCCGGTCAGCCGGTCCTGAAGCTCCGACACCTGGGCGGTTTTGCCGCACACGCCGGCATTTCCTGTACATCCTGTACATCCGGCGGTCTGCTCACACTGGTAACAAAACATTTTCTTATCCATAATCATTTCCTCAACTTTCTGTAGTCTGTATTCCAAGTTCGTGTGCATATAGTGCCTGATATTTGCGTCGGGTGTGCAGCTGCTAAGCGACGGCGTAGCGGGTGCTGCGACTTAGGTATTTATGCAACGCTGTACTAGCTTTGCAGACATGAACTTTGGATACGGACTGCTAGGCAAGAATCCTGCCGTCTGTGGATACGGTCACAATGTTCAGGGGGAAGGTTTTGCCGCTGCTTTCCAGGGCGGTTCTGGCCGCGTATTCGATGCCTCCGCAGCAGGGGACCTCCATGCGGACCACGGTCACGGAGCGGATGGCGTTGCGGGCGAAGATCTCCGTCAGCTTCTCAGAATAGTCCACCGCGTCCAGTTTGGGGCAGCCGATCAGGGTCACCCGGCCGCGGATGAAGTCCCGGTGGAAATCCCCGTAGGCGTAGGCAGAGCAGTCGGCGGCGATCAGCAGGTCGCAGTCGTTAAAATAGGGGGCGTTGACAGGGGCCAGCTTGATCTGCACAGGCCACTGGGTCAGCTGGCTCTGGATTTTGGGAATCTCCAAACTTTCCGCTGAGCGCAGGCGAGGGGGAATCTCTACACCTTCCGCTGCGCGGGTGATCTGCCTGCTCTGGGAACCGGGGCAGCCGCAGGGCAGAGGGGAGCCGGACTGTTCTTTCTTTTTCTTCGCCTGGGCAGCCAGGACCGCTTCATGGTCATAAGCAGGGGCTTCCCGCTCCTCAAATGTGATAGCGCCCGTAGGACATGCCGGAAGGCAGTCGCCCAGTCCGTCACAGTAATTCTCACGCAGCAGGCGCGCCTTGCCGTCCACCATTCCGATGGCTCCTTCATGACAGGCCTCTGCGCAGATGCCGCAGCCGTTGCAGGCTTCTTCGTCGATGTGGATAATTTTACGAATCATAATGAATACTCCTCCTTGTTATGAGCACTTTCCGCCAGTTCATTAGACGGTGATGTGCGGTACATGTCACTGGCA
>URUZ01000402.1 GCA_900551225.1 uncultured Clostridium sp. | reverse complement strand
GGCAGGACCAGAGGGTGGCAGCGGCAATGGCAGCGGCAAGAATTTTACCAAGGTCATCATTGGAGTGATTGCGGCGATTGTAGTGATCTCCGTGGCAGCCCTTGCGGCGATCAAGCTGACGGCCAAGGACCCCAAAGAGGTAGTGATTGCAGCATTTGAGAGCATCCATCCTGAAGATGAAGTGAATCCCGGCGAGGAACTGTTCGGCACATCCGAGTTCCTTGAGAACGTTCAGAAGGCCAGCTCAGAGGGCGGCCTGACCTTAAAGCTGTCCGGCAGCTCAGATCCAACCATCAGCCAGTTTAACGGCAGCGGTATCAGGATCGAAGGCAAGGAAAAGAAAGCTCCGCTAATATCGGCGTTATTTACAACGATATGGACCTTTTGAATTTGAACGCTTATTATGGCAATGATAAGGCAGTGGTGGAAGTTCCTGAGCTGACCACCAAGGCACTTACACTGGATCTGAGTAAGGATATGGCTCAGCAGGTGAAGGATTCCCCCACCTTTGGACCCATGGCTGATGAGATGGGCATCAATGTAGAGGGCTTCGCCGCCTATTTCGATGAGCTTCAGAAGCAGGCTGACAAGGAAGAACAGCCCTTTGATCTGGCAGCCCTGATGAACCGCTACAAAGAGGGCTGTAAGGCTGAAGAGAATTTCAAAGCCGCTCTCACCGTAACCAAGGGCGAGAAGAAGAATTTCACCATGGACGGAAGCGAAGTCAGCTGCCGCGGATACGAAACCGTTGTCAGCAAGGCTTCCATGATCGATTTCCTCAACTCCTCCTCAGACTTCTTCCTGCAGGATGAGCAGCTCCGTCAGGACTTCTTAAACCAGCTGCAGATGACAGTCAGGATGAGTGAGCTGATGGGTGAGACCATGGGCGCAACTTCCGCAGAAGATCTGACTAAGCAGACCTACGATGAAGTGGAGCGGACAGTGGAAGAGATGGTTACATATCTGGATGAAAGCCTGGATGATGTGAACATGACTGTGTATGTAGATAAGAAGGGCCGCCTGGCTGCAGTGGAGGGAACCACGGTTCTCCATGTGGACGATGAGGACCTGGATGTGGAATTCACCATGGAATTAAAGGGCGGCGCTTACCTGACCCAGAATTTCGACGGCACAGTTAAAGTGACAGACGGAACAGACACTGTGTCAGCCGACATTCACCGCGCCGGAGAGTATGACGGCAATAAGCTGACCGATGACATGAATATCGAGCTTGCAATAACAGGCGAGGGCGAGTATGGATTTACATATACCACCACCTACACCAAGGACAGCGGAGACTATCATGTGGGCATGAATCTGTACGGAGAAGGATCAGAGATCGTTGACATTTCCTTAACAGGCGTGATCGATGAGCTGGAGAAGGGCAAGACCTTCCACACTGATATCGACGAGCTGAAGATCACTCTGATGGATAAGAGCGAATATGTGAGCTTGGAAGGTGAATACTATTACCGTCCCCTGGAAGGCAGCATAGCTACGCCTCAGGGCGAAACCATGGATGTTATGGCAGCCACCTATGATGACTGGAACGATGTGGTCATGGAGGTATACGGGAATGTGTTTGGGCTGCTCATGCAGCTGCAGTAAAAGAGTAAAGGAACAGGGGAAGCCATGTCTGCACGACTTACTTACTTCAGGCTGGAGTTAAAACGGGCCTGCAAACGGCTCCCCCATATGGCCGCAGGGGCAATTGTACTGATGATTATGCTGGGTACAATTGCCTTTGCTGCAAGTAAAATGCTGTATGGGGAAGCTGCTGTGGGAAGGATCACCGTTGGGGTGGTTCTCCCGGACAATGATTTGGTGTCCAAAAAACTGGTGGGCATGCTGGGATCGCTGGACAGTGTTAAAAGTATCTGTGATTTCCAATATATGGATGAAGATCAGGCCATAAAGCAGCTGAAAAATGGAACGATATACGGCTTTATGTCAGTGCCGAAGGATTTTGTCCAGAGCATTATGAATGGGACAAACATGCCTGTGACCATCACGCTGCCGGGAGACGGCACCCTGGAGAGCGGGATATTTAAAGAGCTGACCCAGGCAGGCGCACGGACACTGGGGTCAGCTCAGGCAGGCATCTATGCAGGCGGCCGTCTTTTGGAAACCTATGGACTGGAGTCCTCTATAGGGCAGCTGGAACTGGATTTAAACAGGATCTATATGGATTACAGCCTGCCGCGGGGAGACTACTTTAAGACAGTCCGCGTCAGCGCTACCAACGATGTGGAGCCCCTGGCGTTCTATGGCATCAGCGCTTTTGTACTGTATCTGCTGCTGGCGGCCATTCCCGTGTCAGGGTATCTGGCCCCGGAGACACGGGTGATGTCCCAGAAGCTGTCTCTGATCGGAGTGGGGCCGTGGACCGGCATGGCGGCCAGGGCCGTGGGTCTGGCGTCTCTCATGGCGGCTGCGGCCCTGCCTGTGCTGGCGGCGGCGGTGCAGATGGAGTTGGTGGACCTTCGGTGGCAGGCATTTCCCGCCCTGGCCCTGGTGTGTCTGGGAACTGCGTCCATGGTGCTGTTTTTCTATGAGGCTGCGGGCACGCTGATGGGCGGCGTGATGCTTCTGTTCTTAGGCTCTGTAGTGATGCTGTTTCTGTCAGGCGGTTTCCTGCCGCTGGTGTTTCTGCCTGCATCCGTGCGGGCGCTGGCACCGTATCTGCCCACAACTTTTCTCATGGACGGAGCGAAAATGCTGGTAACCGGGAACTACACCACCACGGCATGGCTGTGGCTGGCCCTTATGACAGTGATATGTTATGGACTGGCGGTGGGGGTGAAGCGGAAATGAAAAAAGTGCTGACATGGTTTTATCTGTCCTGCAAGCGGTATCTGAAACGCCTCTCATTCCTTGTGATCCTGCTGCTGTTTCCGCTGGGCTCCTTAGCCTTTCAGAAGGCGGAGCAGGCCAATGGGCAGGAGATCCGCATCGCAGTATTCGCTGAGAATCACCAGGAAAATAAGCTGGGGAGCAGGCTGGCCCAGGCTCTGGAGGCATATGGCGGTTCAGGCGGGATGTTCCGATTCTATCTGTCCGGCTCCCAGGAACAGGTGAAGGCCGACGTAGCCTCCCGCCGGGCGGAGTGCGGCTACGTGATTTATGATGAATTGGAAAAAAAGCTGGATACAAAGAAGTTTAAACGGTGCATTGCCGTGGTCACGGCACCTTCTACAGTGGCGGCCCAGCTGTCCACAGAGACGGTGTTTTCCGTGCTGATGGAGAATTATGACAGGATGCTCCTCACAGAGTATGTGGCTGAAGATCAGCTGTTTGAGCCCCTTGACCTGCAGGACCGGCGCACCGGGGCCGCAGAGGAGGCGGGGAAGCTCTACGATGAGTACCAGGACAATGGAAGTACCTTCAGCTTCGATTATAAGGTCATGGCGGCGGCCGGGAAGGCGGAGGACCAGGAGAGCAGCCTTCTTCCGGTGAGGGGCCTGATGGCAGTCTACGTGTTTATTACAGGGCTGTACGGGGCGGTGACCCTGTGCCAGGACGAGAAGCGGGGCCTGTTTCTGCCCCTGTCCCACAGATTGGCCCTGCCCTGCCGCGGGGCAAGCCTGGCGGCCCCGGTGGCGCTGTCAATGGCCTGCGGCCTGCTGGCCCTGTGGCTGTCCGGCGTTATGGGCAACCCGCTCCGGGAGGCAGCTCTGCTTCTTGGCTATGGGGCCGCGGTGACGGCATTTGCAGGCCTCCTGAAATGGATCTTCCGCTCCGAGGCCGTGCTCTGCTGCCTGATTCCATTTTTTATTATTGGGAGCCTGGTATTCTGCCCGGTATTTCTGGATACCTCCAGACTGCTGCCGGAGATTGGGAAGCTGGGAAGGCTGTTTCTGCCGTATTATTATCTGCGGTTGTTCTGATTAAGGCGGGCCGGGTTTTACCCGGCCCCCATGCAGGAGAGCAGACAGGTTCCTGGAAGATGCGGATGAAGTGCAAAAAATATAAAAAACTTTTTAAAATATAGTTGCATAATTCCCAAATTTATGATATATTATTATTCGCGCGCGGGAGTGCTGGAATTGGCAGACAGGCTAGACTAAGGATCTAGTGGTTGTATGATCGTGTGGGTTCAAGTCCCATCTCCCGCATTGCAGAGAGAATCCGTGAAGTCTTAAGGCTTCACGGATTCTTTGTTTAGATATGTCGGGCTTTGGGCAGGAGAAGATAAATGAACCATATAAAAATTGCATTTTTTGATATTGATGGAACACTGATAGACATGGATAAAAAAGTGATATCAAACACGATGCTGGAAACGCTGGTCCAGTTAAAAAAGAATGGGATTGTAATTTGTATCGCTACGGGAAGGCCGCCTAAGACCGTACCGCATTTTCCTGAGGTCGAATTTGATGCCTATCTGACCTTCAATGCTTCATACTGCTATACAAAGGATCAGATTATATTCAAAAATCCGATACCGTCATCTGATGTTCAGAAAATAATTGAAAACGGCAAAAAGATAAACAGGCCGGTGGTCATTGCGAATGCGGCCAGAATGGGAGCTAACGGCAGAGACCAGGACTTGGTGGATTATTTTGCCATAGCAAATCAGCCGGTAGAGATTGCAGAGGATTTTGATGACTTGGCAAAAGAAGATATCTACCAGATGATGATGGGCTGCTATAAAGAGGAGTACGACCAGGCTTTAAATCGTGTGGAGGGAGCTAAAATCACGGCATGGTGGTCAAGAGCCGTCGATATCATACCGGTTAATGGCGGAAAGGGCTTAGGGGTTGAAAAGGTTCTTGACTTTTTCAATTTTACCAAGGAGGAATCCATCGCCTTTGGGGATGGAACCAATGATATTGAGATGCTTCAGGCTGTGGGCATTGGCGTGGCCATGGGCAATGCAACAGATGATGTGAAAGCCATAGCCGGCGAGGTGTGCGGCTGTGTTGCCGGTGAAGGGATATATCATTATTGTAAGGAGAATCATTTAATTTAAAAATATGCACTGCTGACATTGGGTTAAGAAGTCAGCAGTGCTTTTTAGTGCACGCGGTGAAATGCCCCCAGGGGCTTCAGTTTACTGCCAGATAAGCCGCTGGAAGTTGGAGGCCCTATCCCCTAAAATGTTCCTTGCAGAACACCATCCCCAGAATGATGCCATCCCCCTCCTTCTGCACATACACATGCCCTGCCATGCAAAAGGCAGTTTTCATCCCGCGGCAGTCATCTGAGAAATCCACGCCTTGTGGATTGCGGAATACTGCTGTGATATCGGCCGGGTTCCGGCTGACCTCCAGCACTGAACATGTGGTTTCGGCAAAATTTTTAAACATCGGCAGAAGAGCAGTGTCAAACCATTGGCTGAATTGGCTGAGGGATTCAAGTTCACTTCTTTTTTTGATTTCCGTAATGGCTTCACCCACTGCCCTCAACTGGCTTCTGCTGAGAATTTCCATGTCTGCCAATACCAAATCTGTGTTTCCCATATCCGTGTAATCATAACGTTCCATTTTGTTGCCTCCTCGTTTGTAGGTGGATTAATTGCAGTCCTATTGTATCATAAGACGGTCCCGGCCTGGGTTGGGCATACCAATGATCATAGCAGATCAGCCCGCTAAAAACCCAATTAGAGGGTAGAGTGCATAAAAAAATAAGGTTCTGGCATAAAATTTTAACAAAAATTACAATCAGCGCTTGACAAATAAATATTAAATGGTATAAT